>DASXMC010000231.1:0-2519 GCA_036495885.1 Allostellaceae bacterium
GGCGGCGCGGTCGCAGGTCGAGATCCGCCATGTGCGTGGCGCCTCCGATGCGAGCTACCTTGTGCACGCCTTTGGTGATGAGCTGCTGATGCAATTACAGCTCAACGTGCACCGGCTGGTGGCGGTTTATCGTGTGCCGGCGCTCGACGCGCTCGATGCAGACACCTTGTCGGTGCGGCTCGAACGCTGGCGCATTGGCGCCGAGCATGCCGGCTGGAAATTTGGTTGGCGCGATGCTCTGGTCCCCGGCGACGATCTTCGGCGCTATGTCGAAACCTATTGCTATGCCTTCGCCGCCGGAGATTTTCTCGAGAGCGAGCCGCAGCAGCTCTATTGGCGCACCGACATCGCGCAGATGACGCGTTATTACATGCTCGAGGCGGCGCGCGCCGCCATTCGCTTGTCGCCGCGCCGCGCCGGCTTCCCGGTGTAGGCGCTGCGCCCACCAGGTAGCGCATCTCTTCCACAATAGGCAGGCGCGCCCGATGCGTCGATTTCTTCAGAAGCTCTTGCTGATCGGAGGACAAAATGACTGAACCCGACACTCAGCGCAGCGAATTTTCCCGGGTTCGCGACCGAGCAGATCAAGACTTCAGGCGCCACGATCAACACCGTTTACGGCGGCAACCGCAATGGTTCGCCATTGCTGCTGTTGCACGGGATCCCCGAGACGCATGTGCTCTGGCGCAAAGTGGCGCCGAGTTTGGCCCAGAATTACTTTGTCGTCATGACGGATTTGCGCGGCTATGGGGACAGCAGCAAACCACGGGGGGCGAGGATCACTTCGCGTACTCGAAACGGGCGATGGCGCAAGATCAAGTCGAAGTAATCGATGTCTTGCAAACCTGGCGAGAGCGCCGTCCGGGCTGAAGGCAAGTCGATGCCGACAGGCCATTTCCTGCCGGAACAGCTGTCGCAGCAATTGGTCGAAGAGGTCGCGACTTTTCTGGGCAGCTGACCTGAACGGATGGATCGTGCCGGTAGCCGCCGAAAGGCGAGCCTTCCGGATATTGTTTCAGCTTAAAGTCCGATCGCCCGCTCGGGCAAAACTCGCTGTCGCAACGTCGTGCTGCGATCGCCGGGGCGGGCTGGTGATCGGGGAGGAAATCGACAATGACCCAGTTGCTTTCGCTGCAGTCTTCGAGCGCGGCAACCAGACTTATTTTTGGGTTTATCGCCGGCTTTGCCGCGACTTTGGTCTTTCATCAGATCGGGGTGTTGTTGCTGCATTTCGGCGGGGTTGTACCGAACCTGCCGTATGACATGCGTCCGGTGCCGCCATTCGGCATCCCGAGATTCGTCTCGCTCGCTTTTTGGGGCGGAGTATGGGGCATCGTCTTTGTGCTGGTCGAAGGCGCCATCGCGCGCAACCCACTGGGCTATTGGGCGGGCGCGATTATTTTCGGCGCGGTGTTTCCCACCGTCGTTTCTTGGTTGATCGTCGCGCCGCTCAAACGCCTGCCCCTCGGCTATGGTTTCCACTTCTCCGGGGTGCTGGTCGGACTGATCGTCAACGGGATGTGGGGGCTCGGTACCGCCGTATTCCTGCTCCTGATGTCAGGATCGCGGCGGCACGCCTGACGGTCAGCGGATCGCGGCGGTGATCGCGGCGCCGAGGTCTTTGGTGCCGGCATTGCCGCCGAGATCGGGGGTGTGGGCGCTGCCATCGGCCAAGACTTCGGCGATGGCGCGCTCGACCGCGTCGGCGGCGGCGGTCTCGCCGAAATGCGCCAGCATCATCGCCCCCGACCAGATCTGACCGATCGGATTGGCGATGCCGCGGCCGGCGATGTCCGGGGCGGAGCCGTGCACCGGCTCGAACATCGAGGGGTATTCGCGCTCGGGGTTGATGTTGCCCGAAGGCGCGATGCCGATCGAGCCGACGCAGGCCGGCCCCAAATCGCTCAGGATGTCGCCGAACAGGTTGGAGCCGACGACGACGTCAAACCAATCCGGATGGCGCACGAAATGCGCGGTCAGGATATCGATGTGGTACTGGTCGGTCTTGATTTCTGGATAGTCGTGCGCCACCGCGGCAAAACGTTCGTCCCAGTACGGCATGGTGTGGATGATGCCGTTCGACTTGGTGGCCGAGGTCACGTGCTGTTTGCGTTTGCGCGCGAGCTCGAACGCATAGCGCATGATCCGGTCGCAGCCGCGGCGGGTAAAGACCGTTTGCTGCATTGCCATCTCGAACTCACTGCCCTGATAGAGCCGGCCGCCGATCTCGGAATACTCGCCCTCGTTGTTTTCGCGCACGACGTAGAAGTCGATGTCGCCGGGAGAGCGGTCGCGCAATGGCGACTGCACGCCCGCCAACAACCGAACCGGGCGCAAATTGACGTACTGGTGAAATCCGCGGCGCAGCGGGATCAATAATCCCCATAGCGAGACATGGTCGGGTACCTCGGGATGGCCGACAGCACCCAGATAAACGGCGTCATAGAGCCGCAGCCGCTCGAGCCCGTCCTCGGGCATCATTCGCTCGGTCTTTGCGTAGCGCTCGCAGCTCCAGTCGA
>DASXMC010000232.1:0-2212 GCA_036495885.1 Allostellaceae bacterium
GCGACGGCGGCGGGCTTGGGCCGTGCGGTGGTTGGCGGCAGCCGCCCGCTCTATGCGCTGGGGCTCGTGGTCGGCATCGCGGTCCTGCGCGAAGGCTCTGAGGTCGTGCTGTTTTTGTACGGCATCGCGGTGGCTTCGGGAGTGGGCGCGCTGAGCATGTTGGCGGGTGGGGTGATGGGATTGATCGGCGGCATCGCGATCGGGTCGCTAATCTATTTCGGGCTGTTGGCAATCCCGCTCAAGCGGCTGTTCACGGTGACGAGCTGGCTGATCCTGTTGCTTGCCGCCGGCATGGCCTCTCAGGGCGCGGCGTTTTTGATGCAGGCCAACCTGCTGCCGGCTTTTGGCAACAATCTTTGGGATACCTCGGGCATTCTCGGTGAGCGCAGCATGCTCGGGACCCTGCTGCACGTGCTGATCGGGTATTCGGCGCAGCCCGCCGGCATCCAGGTAGTTTTTTACCTCACGACACTCGTGGTCATCGGTGGGCTGATGCGGCTCCTCGCCCGCGAACCGGCAAGAACTGCGCCGCGTCCTGTCACAACTCTTTCGAATTGAAGTAAAGTGCTTGGTTCTGGAGCGTCGGAAAAGCGGGCGGATAGATTGCGAATGAGTAGCACTTGCATCCGGTCGTTCCTTGCCGGAGCCGCGCTCAGCATGGCGATCGCGGTACCCGCTGCGGCGGACTTCAAGGTCCAGTACCCCGACGCTGAAACCGGTGAATTCGGGATCGAGCCGATCGGCGACATCGGCCAGGATCCGCTTGCGGCCCACAACGGCGAATTGAGCTCGGTCCAGGAGTTCGAATACGGCGTCAATAGTTTCTGGCGCACCGAGCTGGAGCTGGAACAGCAGCGCGCCGCCGGCCTCGGTGAATCGATCCGCTTCAGCCAGGTGACATGGGAGAACATCCTACAATTTACCGACCGCGGTCAGTATTGGATGGACAGCGGTTTTTTCTTCGAACTCGGGAAAACGACCTTGGCCGACACACCAAACGAGGCGACGTTCGGGCCGATTTTCCGCAAAGAGTTTTTTCACACTATCAATACCGTCAACCTATTTATCGAACACGACGTCGGCACGGCCTACGCCTCGGGCAGGCCCGCTTTCCTTTATGCCTGGGAGACGCGCATCGCCCTCGGGACGCCGATCGAGCCGGGTTTCCAGGCGTATGGCCAGCCGAGCGGCTTTTCCGAATTCAATTCCGGCTGGCCCCAGGACAACCGTATCGGCCCGCAGCTGTTTGGCACGATTTTTCATCTCGGCCCCGGCGATCTCAGATGGAATGGGGGTATTTTATTCGGGATTCGGCCGTGGGCGCCCCGCGAGACTTGGCGCTGGCAAGCCGAATACGAAATTCATTTCTGAGGCCTGGAAGGGCAGTAGCTGATCCGGCTGCGACCCGGGTTTTGGTCCAGATTTACGGCGCCGCGCCCGCCTTGGGCGCGATGGAGAAAGCACAGTGGCTCCAACTAACTGAGCCGTTGCCCCTGTCAAAAGTCCGCTTCAATTTCTTTCCGCGCGCCACCGCGCGGTGGGTTGAGTCGGCGAAAAACGGCGCGCTCTCCGCCCGCAGAGCATCGCTCCTCGGATAATTTAAAGGCCCAGCACCTCTTTCAGGCCATAGAGCCCCGCCGGTCGGCCCACTACCCAACGCGCGGCGCGCACCGCGCCCTTGGCGTAGATCGCGCGGGTTGTTGCGCGATGGATCAGCTCGAGGCGCTCACCGGCGCCCGCAAATATGACGTGGTGATCGCCGGTGACATCGCCGCCGCGAAGTGCTGCAAAGCCGATATCGCCGCTGCGCCGCGGCCCGGTGATACCGTCGCGGGCGCGTTGTTCGACCTCTTCGAGCACGACCTCGCGGCCTGCCGCGGCGGCTTGCCCGAGTGCCAGGGCCGTACCGGAAGGGGCGTCGACCTTGGCGCGATGGTGCATTTCGAGGATTTCGATATCCCAATCGGGTCCGAGCCGGCGCGCCACTTCCTCGACGACGCTCAAGAGCACGTTGACTCCGAGGCTCATATTGGGCGCCCAAACGATCGGCACGCTGCCCGCCGCCTCGCGCACGATGTCGCCCTGCTCAGGCGACAGCCCGGTAGTGCCGATGACCATCGGCTTGCCGAGCTTGGCGGCAAGTGCCACGTGTTCGGCGGTCGCCGTCGGCGATGTGAATTCGAGCACGACATCGCTGTCGCGCATCAGCTTG
>DASXMC010000233.1:0-2582 GCA_036495885.1 Allostellaceae bacterium
AGTGGCGCTTGAAGCTTTCGGTGCCGAGCGGCCGCCCGCTCGCATATTCGACCAGTTCGGTCGTCGACAGCAGCGAGCCTCGGCCGTGCACCCGCTCGGATAGCCAGGCGAACAGCGGCTTGAACTCGCCGCTAGCGATCAATTCATCTAGGTCGGGGATCGCTTCGCGCACCGCCGCGAACATCTGCGCAGCAATCAGAGCCCCCAGCGTATAGGTCGGGAAATAGCCCCACGAGCCGTCGAACCAATGAATGTCCTGCAGACAGCCGTCACGATCGGTCTCGGGTGCAATGCCAAGCAAACCGTGCAGTCCCTCGGCCCACGCCCCGGGCAGGTCCTTGACCGCAAGATCGCCCGCCAGCATGGCCCGCTCGAGGCGATAGCGCTGGATGACGTGAGCCGGGTAAGTGACCTCGTCGGCGTCGACGCGGATCAGGCTGCGCCGAACCCGGATCTGGCGCCGGTAGAGCGCCTCCGGTTCCCAGCCCGAACCCTCGGCCGCAAAGACGGTGCGAAAGATGGGCGCGGCGAACTTCATGAAGGCAAGGCTGCGACACACCTGCATCTCGAGCAGCAATGACTGGCTCTCGTGGATCGCCATGCCGCGCGCCGCTCCCACCGGCTGCAGGCGCCACCGCACCGGCAGGTTGCGCTTGTAGAGCGCATGCCCGGTTTCGTGGAGCACGGCCATCAGCGCCTTTCCAAAATCGCCCTCGTCATAACGCGTCGTGATCCGCACATCGTCCGGAGCGCCGCTTGAAAATGGGTGGGCGCTGACGTCGAGCCGGCCATGGGCAAAATCGAAGCCGATCGCTTCGATCAGCCGCACCGCTGCTTGGCGCTGGGCGGAGGGCGGAAACGGCCCGGATGTTTCCGCGGACGGCGGCATCGCGGCCTGACGATCCAGCACCGCCTCGATCAGGTCGGGCAGAAATCCGGTGATTTCGGCGAACAGCCGGTCAATTACCGCCACCTTTCCGCCCGGCTCATAGCGGTCGAGGAGCGCCTCGAAGGGTTCGACGCCAAGCCGCTCGGATTTGGCTTGGGCGACCTCGCGTTGCCGCCGCAGCATTTCTTCGAGCTTTGGTCGAATCGCGGCGAAGTCGTTGGCCGGGCGGGCTTTACGCCATACCGTCTCGCATTCGGACGAGATGCGTGCCGTGGCTTCGACCAGATCGGGAGCGAGTGCCGTCGCATGAAGCTGACGACGGCGCATTTCGCGCAGATTGGCCCTCTGCCATTTGTCGAGGACCGTCGCTTTCGTCTCGGCCTCGCCGAGCAGGCCGTCCGCTTCGGGCGCCGTCAGCTGCTGGTGGGCCAGCAGGCTCAACATCGCCAATTGCTCCGCGCGCGCTGCGGCACCACCCGGCGGCATCATCGTCGCACTGTCCCAATGGAGCACCCCGATCGCCTCTTCGAGTGCGCCCAGCCGGCGAAATCGCGTTTCCAACTGCTGATAGGCGGTCATCGGGGCTCCGGGTTGCGGCGATGAAACAGCACATAGATGACGATCATTGCAATCGCCAGGGAAAACCAGGTGATCGCGTATTGCAGGTGGTTGTTAGGGAGATCAAGGCGGGTGACGCCGCCGCGTGGCCAGCCGCCGGGATTGGGGGTGGCGTCGGCATCGATATAAAAGGGTGCGACCCGCGCGAGCTTGTCGGCTGCAGCCATCGCCGGCAGATCGACCCAAAACCAGTAATTGAGATCGGGCCGGTTGTCGGGAAGAAACCAGTTTGGGCGGCCATCAGGCGGCAGGCGCAACAGACCCTCGATCCGCACATGTCCCGCCGGCACGCCGGCACGCCGCTTGGCGCGGTCTTTGAACTCGGAGGGAATAAAGCCGCGGTTCACAAACACGATATGCCCGTCGGCTTGCCGCAACGGGGTCAAGATCTGATAGCCGCTTTCGCCGCCGTCGGAAGTAGCACCAAGAAAGATCTCCTTGTCGTTCAGGAAAACGCCCTCGGCGCTGACATGACGAAATTCGAGATCGCGGGGCACCGCGCCGTCCGGCGGAAGAGGGATCGCGGGTGCGGCAACGGCGGCGGCACGCTCGGCGATCAGCCCCTCCTTCCAGTGCAGCCGCTGGATCTGCCATGCACCGAGGCCGAGGCACAACAAGACCATGGGGACGGCCCAAATTGTCGGCCAGAATTGCGGACGGAAACCGGCGATCACCGGCGCCGGCTCAGCCTTTGGGCGGTGCATCCAAACGATTGTAGCGGTGTTGCAGCGCAATCAGGCCGGCTTTGAACGGACGCAGCATCGCGATCGCGCCGAAAATTATCAGCGGCGTCCATAGTACTAGATGCACCCAGATCGGCGGGGAGAACTCGATCTCGACAATCGCCGCCAACGCGACAACGACGAGGCCGAGAAACAGAATGACAAAAACGGCGGGTCCGTCGCCGGCGTCCTGCGCCGAGAAATCGAGCCCACACACCGCGCACGCCGGCCGGACGGTCAGCAACCCCTGGAACAGCGGCCCGCGGCCGCAACGTGGGCAGCGGCAGGCAAGTGCTGCGCGCAGCCACGGCACCGCAGCATCTCCAGCGGCTCCGCTGTCGCGCCCGCTCATT
>DASXMC010000234.1:0-2539 GCA_036495885.1 Allostellaceae bacterium
ATCCTCGAAGCCGCAGAGCCGCTGCAGCCGACTGCGACAGCGACCACCGTCCGTATGGGAAGCGGCAAGCCTTTGATAATCGACGGACCCTTCGCCGAGACCAAGGAGCAACTCGCCGGCTACTACATTCTCGACTGCAAGGATCTCGACGAGGCGATCGGCTGGGCAGCCAAAATCCCGACCGGTTGCAGAGGCGGCGAGGGGTGTGTAGAAATCCGCCCGATCGCCGGCCTGCCGCCGCGCTGACGGTGAGGGACGCCATCGATGTTGGTTCCGGCGGACATCCGCGCCACTGCGGAATTGGTGTTTCGTCGCGAGCACGGCCGGATCATCGCCAGCTTGATCCGGTTGTGCGGTTCCTTCGACCGGGCCGAGGAAGCGATGCAGGAGGCGTTTGCCGCGGCCCTCGCTAATTGGTCGGAGCGCGGCCTTCCGGCCAATCCGCCCGCATGGATCACCACCGCTGCTTATCGCAGGCTGATCGACACCCGCAGGCGCGAGCGCGTCCGCCGCGAGAAGCAAGTCGAACTCGAGCAGGAAGCCATTCCCGCAATGGCAGAGGAGCCCACCAGCCTCGGCGACCCACTATCAGCACTTCCCGATGACCGGTTGCGGCTGATCTTTACCTGCTGCCATCCCGCACTCAACCGTGAGGCGCAGATCGCCCTGACATTGCGCACATTGGGCGGACTGACGACGAATGAGATTGCGCGCGCTTTCCTGGTGCCGGAGCCAACCCTGGCGCAGCGGCTGGTGCGCGCCAAACGCAAGATTCAGGACGCACGCATTCCATATGAGGTTCCAGGCGAGGACCAGCTCGGTGAACGCCGCTCCGCAGTTCAGGCGGTGATCTATCTGATTTTTAACGAAGGTTATCTTGCAACCAGCGGTGGCACGCTGATTCGGCAGGAGTTGTGCGCCGAGGCGATCCGCCTGGCCCGCATGCTATGTGAGATCGATACGCCGGAGCCTGAGAATTTTGGGCTCCTCGCTCTGATGTTGCTGCACGATTCACGCCGCCACGCCCGGGTCGACGATGCCGGCATGCTGGTCACGCTGGAAGACCAGGATCGCGCGCTTTGGGATCGCGAGCAGATCCGCGAGGGATTGGCATTGGTGGAAGCAGCACTGCGGCGCGGCTCAGTTGGCCGTTATCAATTGCAGGCGGCGATCGCGGCGGTGCATGCCGAAGCCGAGATAGCCGAGGATACCGACTGGCGGCAGATTGCATCACTATACAGCGAGCTCGCCTGGCTCGATCCGAGCCCGGTCGTGCTGTTGAACCGCGCCGTCGCGATTGGGATCGGCGAGGATTTGCGCCGCGGATTGGGGCTGATCGATGCGCTGTCCGGCCTCGATAACTACCATCTCTATCACGCCGCGCGCGCCGATCTGTTGCGCCGGCTGGGACTGCGCGGGGAAGCAGCCGAAGCCTACCGCCGGGCCCTCGCGCTGACTGGCAACGGCGTCGAGCGCGCCTATCTCGAACGCCGCCTCGCCGCCTTGTGAGAAGGCGGCAAGGCTTGCCGTGGCGTCGGCGGATGTGCGACTGTCGGCGCCATGAGAATGCCCAATTATTATGCGTCGCCGGGGTATGAGCGGGCCGGGCTGCGGCGGCGTGAGACAGCCTGGATCATCGAGCGGGTCGCTGACCCGGCGAGCCTCTTTGTCCCGGTGTGGCGCAATCAGAATCTGGTCGTCGAGGTTGAAGACGGCGAGCCGCGCGCGGTGGCGCTTGGCTGGGGCGGGATCGGGCCGCTGCTCGGCGATATGATCGCCGCCGAGGAGCGCTTCGAGCGCGGCGAGATCGTCTTTCTCGGCATCATTGAGGAACGCGCGCATTTCGCGCTCGATCTGTCGCCGGTCGATGCCCCGCTCGACACGCTGCACTCGCCGGCCCCTGCGGCGAGCGGGCTCGGAGCCGCGAATGTGCGCTTTGCCGATCTGCGCCAATTGGGCGGGCGGCTCGACCGCCGTGAGGCAGCCTTGCTGGCGCATGCCCGGGCCATGGTCTATTGGCACGCGCGACATCGCTATTGCGGCGTGTGCGGCAGCCCGACCCGCGCCGAGGAGGCCGGCCATATGCGGCGCTGCACCGATCCCGGCTGCAATGCCATGCACTTCCCGCGCACCGATCCGGCGGTGATCATGCTGGTTACCTATGGCGATAACGCGCTCATGGGCCGCTCGCGGAATTTTCCGCCGGGCATGTATTCGACCCTCGCGGGCTTTGTCGAACCCGGCGAGAGCCTCGAAGACGCGGTTGCACGCGAGGTCCGCGAGGAAACCGGCATCGAGGTCGGCACGGTCGATTATCATTCCTCGCAGCCCTGGCCTTTTCCGGCCAACATCATGCTGGGCTTTCACGCCGAGGCGCTGACGACCGAGATCACGGTCGATTTCGGGGAATTGGAGGACGCGCGCTGGGTCGAGCGCGGCTGGCTCAAGTCTCACATCGACGACGACAATTTCCGCCTGCCGCGGCTCGATTCGATCGCCCGCCGGATGGTCGAGGACTGGCTGCACGGTTAGTCGCTAC
>DASXMC010000235.1:0-4345 GCA_036495885.1 Allostellaceae bacterium
GCGCCTTTATCCGGCTGGTCGAGCAGCAGGCCGGTCTCGTCGTTCCGGAAAACGACATGAAATGGCAAGACATCAATCTGGGCGCGCCGGGGCGGGACAATTACCAGGCGGCCGACACCATTGCCGGGTTCGCGGTCGAGAGCGGGATGGCGCTGCGCGGCCACAATATTTTGTGGCATTTCCGCACGCCGGCTTGGTTCTTCACACTCCCGGACCGTACCGCCAAGGAACGCGCGGTCATCGCCCGGATAAAGGCGCTGGCCGGCCGCTATCGTGGTCTTATCCACAGCTGGGACGTCGTCAACGAGCCGATCGAGCCCAATGACGGCCGCCCCGACGGACTACGCAAGGCGGTGTTTCTCGAAGCGCTCGGCCCCGGTTACCTCGACCTCGCCTATCGGCTGACGCGCGAAACCGATCCCAGGGCCCGCCTCGTCGTCAACGAATACGACGTCGAGTTCGACACTCCCGCGCAGGAAACCCGCCGCAAGGTTCTGCTGGCACTCTTACAGCGGATGCAAAAAGCGGGAACTCCGGTCGACGCGGTCGGCATCCAGGCTCATCTGAGTGCTGCCGGCGGTCCGCCTTTTTCAGCAGCGCGGCTGCGGCGGTTTTTGGCGGATATTGCGGCCCTTGGATTGACCATCGAGATCACCGAGCTCGACGTCACCGACAAGAATACCCCGGCGGATCCGGGCGTGCGCGACCGGCTGGTCGCCGACGCCTATCGCCGTTTCTTGGACGCAGCCCTCGACGAAAAAGCGGTCAAGATGGTGGTGACCTGGGGGCTATCGGACCGGCACAGCTGGATCGTGCGGCGCGAGGACAACAATTCGAAATGGCGCAAAGACGGACTGCCGTCACGCCCATTGCCGTTCGATGCCGATCTCCGGTCCAAGCCCGCCTTTGCTGCGATCGCCGATGCCTTCAGGAACGCCCCGGCGCGCGCGCCGGGCTGAGACCGCGGGCTGCCGGTTTAAAAGGTTGCGCGCAAACCGACGGTGACACCGATCGGCGCTGCCGGGCTATAGCTGCGCGGGTTCGTAGCACCTGGCGCCTGCGCGATCGGGATCGACGAGGTCGGTGAAAATGTCCCGAATGTATAATAGGTCGCATCGAACGCGTTTTGCAGCAACGCGAAGAATTGCAGGTTCCGGGTCACCTGATAGCGGGCATTGAGGTTGACGACAAAATAAGGCGGGGTTGGTGGGGTCAGATTGGCCTCGTCGCCAAACAAGAACTGGCCGCTCGCATAAATTCCGCTGCCGCCGACCGTCCAGCGGTCGGTCACTTTGTATTCGGCGCCGAGCTTCAACTGGTTGGGCGGAATGCCGGGCAGGCGATCGCCGGGCCGCACCTCGATATTGCCGTTCGCGTCGGCGCCGGGATTGTTCTCGCTCGACTCGGTAAATCCGGTCTGGAAATGCGCATCGATATAGGAATAGCCGACCCACGCCAGCAGCCGCTCGCTCTTGAATTGAAGATCGAGGTCGATGCCTTCGCGCAAGGTCGAGCCGACATTCTGAAAAAAAGCGCGGCCCTGGATCGGGCTGTTGACGAACAGGATGTCGTCGTCGAGGGACGTGTGATAGTAGGCGAGAGTGGGTGACAGCGTCGCTCCGGCAAATGGGTGAAACTGGCCGCGCAGCCCTGCTTCGACGGTGTGCGCCACGACTTGATGCAAACTCGGGTCGCCGACAAAGAAATTGGCGAGGCTGCACGGGCTCGCGGGGCTGGCGCAGCTCAGCTCAAGCGGCGTCGGCGCGCGGTTGGCCTCGGCATAGCTGGCATAGGCGCGGATATCGGGCAGGAATTCCCAGGTCAGGCCGCCCGCAGGATTGAAATGGCCAAAGCTGTGATCGCCGCTGAGCGCTGAGCCGATCTGGTCGTTGAGGTTGATCTGCGCAAAATTGTAGCGCCCGGCGAGGTTTGCCGAGAGCTTGGGCGTGATTGCGAAGGTATCGGTGAAAAAGGCACCATAATAGGCGTTCGACACTGCCACCCGCACCGGTGCGATCGACCCGTCGGCCTGGTCGATCGTGACGCCTGGGCCAAAGAAAACACGGCTGTCGGGCGTCAAACCGCCAATCTGGGTACTGGCTCCGAACAAGGTCTGGCCGCCGTCAAAGCTGACCCCAACAATCAATTGGTTGCGATGGCCGAAGAGCGGGCTGTGGTTGGTGACCTGCAATGCCGCGCCATAGCCGTGCGTATTGGACGATTGCTGGTCGAGGTCGGAGTAGGGGCCGCCGCTCAAGAAATCGGCAATCGGCTCGCCATTGCGCCCGGTGGCAAAGACACCGGGGCTGACGCACAAGAGCCCGGAGCCGTCATCGCAGGGTGCGGCGTCGGGAGCATTGCCGTTCGCTACCTTTTGTAGCAGGTAATCGACATAGAAATTGCCTTGCAGCGAAGTGGTGTCGGAAAGCCGGTCGCTGGCTGTCAGATTTACTTGCGTGTACTGATTAGTGACCAAGTTGGGTGCGGTAAATTGCGCGGCCGGATCGACCGCGAGCAGCTGAACCGGCGAGGTGCCCGGCCCATTCAGCCGGTTGTTGGCGGCGATGACATTGACGTGGACTTCGCCGCGCTCGCCGCGCCAGCCGATATCGCCGTAAAGATTGGCGATGTTGGAGGATTGCAGGTCGCGCCAGCCGCCTTCCGCCAAGCCGTTGACCGCGAGATAGGCGGCGGTGTTGCCGGTCTGGACACCGGTTTGCAGCTCGCCCTGATAGAGGCCGAACGAGCCGCCGAGTGCGTCGGCCTCGGCGCCGTGATAGGTAAAGCCGTTCTTCATCTGCACCGCCAGCGCCCCGCCCAGCGCATTGAGCCCGAAAACCGGGTTCGATCCGACGAGATCCATACGGTCGATCGCGATGCTTGGGAGCAAGTCCCAGTTTACCGTGTCGCCAAATGGCTGGTTGAAACGCGCGCCGTTGACGTAGACCGCGAGCCCTTGCGGATTGCCCTGCAGCGGCGAGGCTTGGAAGCCATGGTAGAACAGGCTCGGCTGAAACGGGTTGCCGGCGGCCTCGTCGAGCGTCACCCCCGGCACCTGCTGATTCAACGCCCGCAGCGCATCGGGATAGCCCTCGCGCGCGATGTCGGTCGATGTCAAAACGTGGGTTTGGGCCGGCACCTGATTGCGGTCCACCCCCGATCCGAGGAGCGGCGACGCGGCCACGACCTCCACCGTCGGCAGTGTGATCGTCTGGTTCGTCGCGGCGGCAGGGCTCGTCGGTGCTTGCTGCGCCAGGGCGGCGCCCGACGCGACCGTCAGCGCCGCCACCACCGATCCAAGCCTCAGATTGGCCATTTGCCCTGTCCTCACGGGGCGAATTTAGCGACAATGAAGCAGGAGGAGCGAAATACGTGGGGCTTCTTGGCCGGCCCGCATTTCTTTGCCGACCTTGATCCGCCAGGACTCGGGAATCGTTCGAGCTGCAACGCCTGCGCGTGACAGAGTCTGCCATTCGGGAGAGATAAGCTATGAAGCTCTACGGCTATTTCAGGTCCTCGGCGGCGTTCCGCGTGCGCATCGCCCTCAACCTCAAAGGGCTATCCTACGACCAGCACGCCATTCATTTGCGGCGCAACGACCAGGCAAAGCCGGACTACCGCGGCGTCAACCCGCAGGGATTGGTGCCGGCGCTCGAGATCGACGGCGAGACCCTGATCCAATCGCTTGCGATCATCGAATATCTCGATGAAACCCGCCCGGAGCCGCCCTTGTTACCGGCCGCACCGGCTGACCGGGCGCGGGTGCGGGCCCTGGCCGACATCGTCGCCTGCGACATCCACCCAATCAACAATCTTCGCGTGCTGCGCTACCTCATACACACTTACGGCAAGAACGAGAGCGAAATCGGCGTCTGGTACAATCACTGGATCGACGCCGGGTTTCAGGCATTGGAGAAGCTGCTCGCCGCCGACCCCCGCACCGGCTTGTTCTGTCACGGTGACCGCCCGGGGCTCGCCGACATCGCCCTCGTCCCGCAAGTCGTCAACGCCGAACGCTACCAGCTCGACATGTCGCCCTATCCGACGATTTTCCGGATTTTCGCGGCCTGCCAGAAGCTGCCGGCGTTTGCGGCGGCGCATCCCGACAATCAGCCTGACCGGGAAGGTTGACCGCTATTTCTTGCGCGCGTCTGCGACCATGCTCTTGAGCGTGCCAATGTCAGCCGCTCCCGGTACGATCCTATCGCCGATCACGAATGCCGGGGTGCCGCCGATCTCGAGCGCCTTAGCGAGCTTTAGATTTTCGCTTATTCGCTGCGCCAATTCGGGTGAAGCCATGTCGTGCTTAAGTTCGTCGACATTGAGCCCAACCGAACCCGCAATC
>DASXMC010000236.1:0-3934 GCA_036495885.1 Allostellaceae bacterium
CGCAGCGGGCGAGCGGGCACCGGATACCGCCATTATCCGGACGAGTATCTCTACAAGGAACTCGGCCTGTATGCCTTGCCGCTGCGCCGCGCCGACCTGCCGAGCGCGAAAGCCTGATGACGCGGGTGAAAGCCGGATGCGTAATGTGGCGTTCCCATTAATGTGGCGCTCAACTCCGCCGGTGGCTCAGCGCGCCGGATCGGCGATTTCGAACGCCACATAACTCGCAGCACGATAATGAGATACCGTTCGCGCTCTTCAGCGGCTGGACCCTCTTGGTGACGAGCCAAGACCTTGTCGTATTTGAAGATGGTGTCGAACATGGCTGGATCCCCCCGTAAAGGAATTCCGACCATTGAGTTCCTGCGAACCCTGTAGACGGTTAGTTATGTGGCGTTCGAAATCGCCGATCCGGCGCGCTAAGCCACCGGCGGGGTTGAGCGCCACATTAATGGGGGCGCCACATTACGCATCCGGCTCTCGGACAAGACCTCACGCCTTCACCCACGACGGGCCGCGACCAAGCTGTGTCAGGCGTACGAGCCCGAAGTGCCCGTAAAGGTGCGAGAGTGGATAGGTCCCGCCCCTGCGTCGTCTGACCTTGTGCTTGAAGCGCAGCCACCGGCGCAACCGCACAGCCGTGTAGCTGTCGAGCGCGCGATATGCTTTGCGGGTGGTACCCACACTGAAGTAGTTGGCCCATCCGCGAAGTGCGCGGTTCAACTGATCCACCAGCCTTGTGGTCTCCTGCCAAGTACCCGTTCGGTCGGTCAGCGCATGGACACTTTCGACCATGCGCTTGATGCTCTTCTTTGACGGCCGGTAGCCCAGCCGGGCCTTGCCCGTCACCGGAGAGTACATCCGCCCGAACGTATAGCCCAAGAAGTCAAACTCCCCGTCTGGAACCCTGCAGATCCGTGTCTTCTCCTCGTTCACTGTCAGCTTCAGCTTGCCCATGATCGCGCGCAGATGGTGCAGCGCCTTCTCGGCGCTGCTCCTTCGGCACAGGATCACAAGGTCGTCGGCATAGGTGACGAGGCGAGTGCCGAGGCTTTGCTCAAGGCCGAGCTTCTTCCACCCCAGCACAAACCGGCGCATGTACAGATTCGCCAGCAGTGGTGAGAGCGGTGAGCCCTGCGGAATGCCTCGCCGGCTATCCCGGGCCTCGGTCGTGCGTGTCGTCCGGCCCCTTTGGTCGGTTTCTTCCACGGGGCATTCCAGCCACATCTTGATCAGATGCAGCAGGCGCCGATCAACAACCCGACGCGCCACCGACTTTAGCAGGTCGGCATGCGGAATGCTCCCGAAGAACACCACCACACACTACCCATCTCCGTGACTTTCCATGTTCGGTGAAAATCCTCCGCGAGCGGCATCCCTGCGAGGGCCGCGTTCTGCAAGCGCTGGGCGCCGTGCACCGCCGCGGCGTAGCATTGCTGCTGGTTGTGCTCCCCGACGGCAGCCGCTCACTGATCCCGGCGGGGTGGACCGATTTGGCGGCAATGCCCATCGCGAAACCCGCCGCCGCGACTGAGAACGGTCGACTGCACAGCCTCGCCAGGCTTGTCGATTTCCTCCACGCACGGACCATCCTAGACGCTCTCCTCAGCCGCGTCCCGAGCCCGCGGCCCAACCCTGCGACCACAGAGGAGAGCTGCCGTGCAACTGACTCTGGCGCTTCTCGAGCTGCCCGCGCCGCCGGCAATGCCGGGCGTGCCGCTCGACCCCGAAGCCCGCGCCAAAGCCATTGAGACCCTCGCGCGCATGATCGCGCAGACCCTCGCGACGTCCACCCAACCGCAAAACGAGGTGGCCGATGAGTGATCTCACCAAGATCAACAGCACGCATCTCTCCCGCCTCGCTTATGTCTATCTTCGGCAATCCAGTCCGGCACAAGTCGCGCACAATCGCGAATCGACCGCGCGCCAATACGCATTGGTCGCCAAGGCCGCCGACCTCGGATGGCCGGCGCAGCAGGTTCTGGTGATCGATGAGGACCTCGGCGTTTCCGGCTCAGGCATTGTCGAACGCAGTGGCTTTGCCCGGCTCACCGCGGAGGTCGCGCTGGGGCATGTCGGTATCGTGCTCGGTCTGGAGGTCTCGCGTCTGGCCCGCAATAACGCTGATTGGTACCGCTTGCTCGATCTGTGCGGCCTGACCGACACTCTGATCGGCGACGCCGATGGGATCTACCACCCCGCGATGTTCAACGACCGGCTGGTGCTTGGCTTGAAGGGAACCATGAGTGAGGCAGAGTTGCACATCTTGCGGGCTCGCCTGCTCGGCGGGATCCGCAACAAAGCCGCTCGCGGCGAACTGCGGCGGGGTCTGCCTGTCGGCTTCGTCTGGGGCGAGGAGGACGGCGAAGTCCGTTTTCACCCCGATGCGGCGGTGACCTCGGCAATCCGCACCGTCTTCACGCGGTTTTCCGAACTCGGTTCGGTGCGTCGGGTCTGGCTTTGGCTACGCAGCGAGGGCCTGACCTTCCCGATGCAAACCCATTATGGTGCCGCGATCCAGTGGATCGACCCGAGCTACACCGCAATTTATCATGTGCTGACAAACCCGGTTTACGCAGGCGCCTATGTCTACGGAAAATCCCGCCGTCAGATCACGCTCGATGCGACCGGGCGACGCAAAAGGCAAACCCGCAAGCTGCCGCGCTCCGAATGGTCGGTGCTCATCCCAGAGCATCACACGGGCTTTATCGACTGGGCGACCTATGAAGCCAATCGGTCGCGCATTGCCGCCAACACCCATCCGCAGCCGCATCACTCAGGCGGTGCCGTGAGAGAAGGAAGCGCACTGCTGCAGGGGTTGGCCAGCTGCGGCGCATGCGGGCGACGGCTGCGCACCCACTACACCGGTCGCACCGCGTCTCCGGGCTACCACTGCGCCGGCAAAAACATCGTCGATGGGCGCGGCATCTTTTGTCTGAGCGTCGGCGCAGTGCAGATCGATGACGCGGTTGCGCGCGCCGTTCTCACCGCGCTTGCTCCGGCGGGTCTCGAAGCCGCTCTCGCCGCCGCCGAACGGCTCGAAGCCGATCGCGACGATGCGCTCGCCCAGTGCCGGCTCGCCGCCGAGCGTGCCCGGTACGAGGCACAACGTGCCGAACGCCGCTATCGCGCCGTCGATGCCGAGAACCGTCTCGTCGCCCGCGGCCTCGAGAGCGAGTGGGAGCAGCGCTTGCGCGAGCGCGAGCAGGCCAAAGCCGAGCTCGCCCGGCGCGAACGTGAACGACCGCGCGCACTCAGCGCAGAAGACCGGCGCCGCCTGCTCGCGCTCGGCGCCGATTTGCAGAGCGTATGGGAAGCGTCGACCACCACGGCACGCGATCGCAAGGAGCTGCTGCGAACGCTGCTCGAAGAGGTCATCGTCGCCGTGTTTAAGGCCGAGCACCGCGCCCGCCTCACCCTGCGGTGGCGCGGCGGCAGCCTCACCGATATCGACGTCGATCTGCCGCGCCAGAAACCGGCGATCGTGCGCACCGACGAGGACACAATCGCGCTCGTTCGCCGTCTGGCCGCGCATTACCCAGACACCGTCATCGCCGGTATTCTCAACCGTCAAGATCGTCAGACCGCTTACGGTCACCGCTTTACCGCCAACCATGTGGGCAGTTTGCGGCGGCAGTGGAACATCGCGCGCTTCAAGCCGCCCCCTATCATCCCTGACGGCGAGTTGCTGACCGTCAGACAAGCGGCCGCGGTCCTTGGAACCGCCACCTCGACTGTCCATCGTTGGCTCAATGATGGCTTCATCGGCGGTGAGCAGTTGACCCCGGCAGCGCCGTGGCGCATTCGCTTGACCGAGGATCTGCGCGCTCGCTTTGTCGATGAGGAGCCGCAGGGCTCCCTCACCATGTACCAGGCAATGCGCCTTCTCGGCGTCTCTCGTCAGACCGTGTTGCAGCGTGTCAAGCGCGGTGAG
>DASXMC010000237.1:0-4876 GCA_036495885.1 Allostellaceae bacterium
CGGCATCAGCACATGATCCTCATTGGCGATCGTCTCATCCGCGAACGCCAGGAACGGGACGCGCATGAGCCCATCGGGCAGCATGCCCCGCATCGGGTTCCCTACCGGGACGCGCCAGACGAGTATTCGGCGACGGTCCACGTTGTGAGGTCCGAGCGTCGCAAATTCCTCCGCCCGCTCGCCGCGCCGGGGATTGCGGATGCGCGCCTGCCGGCGCGTGAACTGGTCAAACCATTGCTTGTCGTCATCGGCGTCCATGTGTCCTCCCCGACGTAACCCGCGCTCGACTTGCCGATCTCCTTCAGGGTCGCCTTCCAGCCCTTTTTGACGTGCATGGCCAGGACATACTCGCTCGACATGGAGTAGGGCGCGTCATTGACCGCCTGCCGCAAGGTCGGCGGCAGCATGTCAAACGCCGCCATCTCGGCTTGCGAGGTGGTGAGCTTCTGAAAATAGCCCTTACTGGTTGTGAAGTTCCCCGGCATCCCAATCGTCACCCGCCAAGCGCTTCAGGCCCTCGCGGATGTATGCGCCGACTTCCGGCTTGGCCAGCGCCAAGACCGTCTCATTGGCCGCCCGCCACTTTTCCACCTGCCGGCCCAGCGCCTCGACCACCGACTCCCATACCGGCCCCCACACGTTCGTCTCGTGGTCGGTCTGCCGCCATATCTCGGTGTTGCCATACCAGAGCGGCGTCCGGCCGCTCCGCCCGGCCCGCCAGTCGCCGCCCATCTCCGCCAGCAGAGTCCAGCATTCCACCCCGAGCGCGCCGGCGAGGTGCCCCACGAAACTGTCCACGCACACGATCAGGTCCATCTCGACCATCACCGCCGCGGTGTCGGCCGCGTCGCGGATGTAGGGGGAGAGGTCGCGCACCGCCCCGGCGCACCCCGCCGAATGCAAGTCCTTCACCGCCTCGCCCACCTGTAGGCAGTAGAGTTGCACCCCCGGCACCCGGTAGAGGTTCAGAAAATCGGTGAACGGGATGGAACGGAACCGGTCAATGTCATTGCTCGGCGCCCCGGCCCAGGCGATCCCGATAGAATACAGGCCCTCGGCCTTCCACTGGCCTTGTGGGAATTCCATAACGGGAAAGTCCAAGCCGGGCTGATCGCGGATTTCCGCATCGGTCAGGCCCAGCGCCACCGGGATCGACATAAGCGCCACCCAGCCGTCCGCCAGCGGGAAATCCACCGCCAGCGGCTCAATCGTCAGCCGGTCCTCATCGGGGAAGGCCATGCGCAGCAGCCGGACCAACTCGCCGCCGACGCGCAGCAACACCCGGTCGACCACCTCGAGCACCCGGGGCAGGAAGCGCGCGAAAGAGATCGCATCGCCGAGCCCCTGATCCGAGACGACATACAGCACACCGCACGGCTCGCCGTTCCATTTGGGGTAGGGGTAGGACTCGAATTCCTTCAGCTTGTAGCCCACTCGGTGCTCAAACAGCGTGAGCCCCTTCGCGAGTTGGCCGCCGAACAGATAGGCGAACGCCGCCGCGGTGCCGATGATCGGGCTTTCCTCCGCCTTCCATGCGCGGTTGGCATACTCGATCGCCGCGGCGTGGTCGCAGTCCAGCGAGGCCAGCATGGACGCGTTGACGTTGGCGAACGGCTCATCGGGATTGAGCGCCAGCGCCTCATCGTTCATCCGATTCGCCTCGCCGATCTCGCCCATGTGGTAGAGCCGATGCGCGAGGTTCGCGTAGCATTTCTGCCGGGTCACCGGCTCCATGTCGCCGGCGCGGTCGCCGTCCGGCAAATGCACCGCCCGCCGATAGGCCGCAATCGCGCCCCACCACAACGTCAGATCGGCGTTGGAATTGCCCAGCATAAACCAGCCTTGCCCGAAGCTCGGGTCGACCGTCACAGCGCTCGACAACAGCCGATACGCCGCCCGCGGGTCCTGCTTCACGATTTGGACGGCTTGGTTATAGAACTCGATGGCGCGCTGGCGCCGGTCGATCAGAGGTGCGTCAGACATGCCACGATCACCACAACCACTATGATGATCGCGGGATACAGCAGCGGCGCATCATCCGACCAGTCGCTCCGGCGGAAGTCCGTCCAGAACCGAGATATTCGCGCCTTTCTCGATCTTGGAAATGACGTCCTCAACGATCTTCTCCATCAGCGTCTCGACGCGCTGAATCTTGAAACCCAGGAGCAATTTCCGATCGTTCAACCGGTAGCGGAAACGGCACGGGATCATGTAGCTCGCGAGCCCGAAGATCGGCCGGATGCCCAACGTGAACGTCTCGGGCACCTGCACTGTGCCGGCTTTCACATCGTCAAACTCGTCGTGCTGCAATTGCACCGTGCCGCCCTGTAGCCGCACACCAGCGCGGAAGTTCACCGACCGGGTGATAGTGAGATAGGTCGCGAGTTCCAGCATGTCCGCCGCGGTCGGCCCGTCGCCATCCACCGGCGGCGGGGCAATGTCTTCCATGTTTTCCTCGATGAACTCGGCGAACGGCACTTGCTGAATCATCCGACCGTCCAGCGCGGTCCACTTTTTCCACTGCGGCGTTTGGCGGAATTGGATCTCGGCGCGGAAGTCACCCCAGCCCGGCCCCTTGGGTCCGTGGCCGTTCATCACCGCGACCACACTCGGGCACTCGGGATTGCGGTCGAAATAAATGCTGATGTTGGCGACGTCGGCGTTGTCTTTGAGGATCTGGTTGAAGCTCGCCGCGTCAAACACCGTGACCGTGCCCCGCTTGCGGAGCGGCGTCGGCAGTCCGGTCTCGGTATCGACGTTGATCTGCATCGCGGCCCGATCGCCGTGCCCCGGGATCAGGACCGTCTTGCGGCCCGGCGTGTGGTGGATTTCGTGCGGTTGCGCGCCGGCGCGGATCTCTTTGATCAACGTGCCGATGTTGTCGATCTCGGCGGCGGCCATCAGGCAAGGCCCCTATGCGCCTCGGCCGGGCCGATCTCGCGCAATTCCATGCTCTGCTGGCGCGGGTCCTGCCGGACCAGATTGCCCTCCGGCGTCGGGTAGAAAATGGACACGCCCGGGACCGGCGCGGGTGCGGCAAGCTTTACATCGGCGTGGGCCTCCAAGCCGTCGCCCTTGGCGAGCGGCTTCAGCGTGATCGTTAGCGTGATCTTACCCGCGCGACGTTCCTCGCCAACGGCCAAAGTCAATGCGCGCATCGCTTCCGTCAGTTCGGCGTGCGTGGCTCCCGCCCGGTGTTCCCGCAAAAAGTCCATGAACATCATCCCCGCCCTTTCCTGCCGAGTCGCTCCGAGTCGCCCTCGCTTTGTTCTCGGCCGCCTTGATACACGAATCGCACGGGGGGAACTCGGCGAAATGGATCTCGCAGCGCCACGGGCAGAGGTCCCAGGCCGCCTCCCATTCCGGGTGCTCGACCACCGGGAGGGTCATAGCTTGCCCGGCCGACGCTCGGCCCGCTGCATCTCGGCGCGCGCCGCCACCACCTGATCGCGGAGCGCGGCCTTGGCCTTGGCCAGTGCATCCTTGGGCAGATTGTCCGTCTCGCCGCCCAGGTAGCCGAGGAAGCGCAGCCGGTCGGTCACCTCGGCCACCGAGCGCGGTGGGCTGAAGGATTGGCCGATCGCGCGAAAATTTACCCCGGCCGAAAATAGCCGCCGTAAGTCCTGATCGTCCCGCCCGGTGGGTTGCCACCCCGGCATCAGGACAGGCCCTCGCTCGGGTCCGAGCCCGCCGCGTAGAGCCGGTGACGGACGCGCTGCACGACGTCAGAGGGATGCCCGCGCGCCTCATCGGCGTCCAGCAACAAAATTATGTCCGGGTGTGAGGCGAGTTGGACCCTGGTCACGCCCCCGACGCGGGAGAATCGGTCATTGGAGCAAATCGACCAGTGGGGGATGTATTCAACCGTTGAGACTGTCCGCATGCTGCGTTTTCTCCGCCGCCATCCGCCTTTCAAGCTCGGCCATGGCCCAATCCCACGCCACCTCGGCCATGCCCGGCACACAGTTTATCAACTGTGCAAACATATCCGCCCCGGTGTGGCACACCGAGTATTCCGGCTCCCGGCCGCGCGCCGGCTTTTCCAGGGTCAGGACATAGCCGCCTTGCGCCTGCTGAATCGTCAACTTCATCGGAATTTTCCCGCCCGGAATTTCACGGCGCTGAAGGTGCCTGCTGCTCGCCGGGCGCCGGGATCGGGGCATACACCTCGGACGCCCGCAGGCCATGCGCCCAGCATAGGCCATGGGTGAACTGCGAGCCGCCCGGCCGCGCGAGGCTTGTGGAGTGGATCCACTCGCCGGTTGATTCCCGCCGCCGGGCAATGTCGCCACTGCGACAATACGGGCAGACCAGCAGGCAGATCGCGTCGAAATCCTCCGGGCTCAATCGCGTCGCCATGCCATCCCCTCCCCGGGCTTGGGCCTACTCCTTGGACCCCAGGCCAGACTCCGACGACGCGACCGGCGCGGGCTCCGGCGTATGGTGCGGCCCACCGTGGTGCTCTGGCGCCGCTGTGGAAGCCGCTGACAGGCTTGGCGAGGTCCCGGGTGCCTCGGACACGCTCGGCCGGTTCGGCGCCGTGCTCGCCTCGCTGGCGCCGTCCGTCGTGGTGTTCGTGGTCGTGGTCGTGGTCACGCCACTGCCGCTCGGCGTGGTCTTGCTGCCGCTCGGGCTCACCTTGCCGCCTTCTAGCGACTGGATTCGCCCTTCCAGCCGGCCGATCTCGGCCACCGCCCAGGCGACGATACCGGCAAACGGACCGCCCGCGTGCGACCGCACCGCCGCCAGTTCGTCCGCAATCCCCGCCTCAATCTCGGCGAGTGGCGTCGGCGCCGCCGCGCTCGGTTGGGTGACGCTGGTGCCGCTGTTTGTCCCGCTCATGTATTCCGCTCTCCTGCCATCCCCTCGGAAGCGC
>DASXMC010000238.1:0-2296 GCA_036495885.1 Allostellaceae bacterium
CCCCATCATCTGGAACGCAAGGCGTTGCTTTACGTCCGGCAATCTTCGGCCCATCAGGTTCTGCACAACCGCGAGAGTAGCGCGCTGCAATATGCCATGCGGGATCGCCTGGCAGCACTCGGCTGGTCCGAGATCGAGGTCATCGACGACGATCTCGGCCGCTCGGCCGCAGGCGGCGTCCAACGCGCCGGTTTCGAGCGAATGGTCGCGGAAGTGTGTCTTGGCAAGGTCGGCGCCGTGTGTGCCCGCGAGGTCTCGCGCTTCGCCCGCAACAGCCGCGACTGGCAGCAGCTGATCGAGATGTGCCGAGTTGTCGATACTGTGCTGATCGACCAGGAGACGATCTATGCGCCCCGGCACGGTAATGACCGGCTGCTCCTAGGGCTGAAGGGAAGCCTCAACGAATATGAACTGGATCTGCTGCGCCAGCGCTCGCTCTCGGCCCGCTATGAGAAGGCGCGTCGTGGCGCGCTCGTCGTCGGCACGCCAGTGGGCTTCATCAAGGCCGGCGACCACTACGAGAAGGATCCCGATCGCCGCGTGCAGGAGGCCATCACGCTGGTCTTCGACAAGGTGTTGGAACTCGGCAGCGCACGCCAAGCTCTGCTCTGGTTCCACGAGCATGATCTCGACCTTCCGGTGAAGGGCAAGGACGGCACCACGCGTTGGCGGCGACCGAATTACGCCACCATCCATCGGATGATCGAGAACCCCGTCTACGGCGGCGCCTATGCTTATGGTAAGACGGCCGTGGCAACAGGCCACGGCGTCGCCGGCGTGAAGGCGCGCCGGAAGGCACGTGCCGATTGGCTGGCGCTCATGCCGAACGCCCATGAAGGCTATATCAGCTGGGAAAAGGCCGAGACGATTCGCAAGATGGTCAGCAGCAACGTGTCAACCAGCCGCCATCATGGCGCGCCCAAGCATGGCGACGCCCTTTTATCGGGGCTCATCCGCTGCCGCCGCTGCGGTCGGAAGCTGACGCTCCGCTACTCGGGTGCAAGGCACGATATGCCGCGCTACAGCTGCAGCCGCGGCTGGATGGACAATGGCGAGCCGCGCTGCATTGCCTTTGGCGGCCTGCGCGTCGACGACGCTATTGAGGATGCGCTTCTCACCGTTGTCGGCCCCGGCGCCATTGCCGCCGCCGTTTCGGCAGAGGCGGAAGCCACCCAGCGGCGGGACCAGGTGCGCGCGGCGCTCGAGCGCGATCTTGAAGCGGCGCGCTTTGCCGCCGATCGGGCCTTCCGTCAATACGACGCTGCCGATCCGGCCAACCGGCTTGTCGCCGGCGAATTGGAGGCACGCTGGAACAAGGCGCTCGCGCATGTAGCGGAAGTCGAGGGCAAAATTGCGGCTCATGACGCAACTACGCCGACACCCGCCACCGATCCGGCCTCGTTCGTCGCGCTCGCTGCCGACCTGAAGAGCGTGTGGACCGCTCCCTCAACGGATGCTCGGCTGAAGAAGCGCATCGTGCGCACCGTCATCCACGAGGTGGTCGCCGATATCGACCAGGAGGCGGCGGAGGTCGTGCTTGTGGTCCATTGGATCGGCGGTGTCCACAGCGAGATACGTCTGCCCAGACGCCGGCGCGGTCAGCGCAACAGCACCTCGGCAGACGTGATCGCAGCGGTCCGCCAACTTGTACTGATCGCCGATGACGACCTCATTGCCGGCATCCTAAACAGGAATGGCCTCGTCACGGGCAATGGCAATCGCTGGACCCGCGAACGGGTGACGTCACTGCGCTCGCATCACCGGATTCCCGTGCACAAGCCGGCGGAAGACGGGGTCGAACCCTGGTTGCAATTGAACAAAGCCGCACAGTTTCTTCACATCGCCGCCAAGACACTCCGGCGCGCGGCAGAAGCCGGCGACATCCTCGGGATCCATCCCTTGCCGGATGGTCCCTGGATCTTCGGCCGCGCCGATCTCTCCTCCCCGGCGGCCCGAACCATCACGGAGCGGGCGCGGCGGAACCCGCGACGCCCCGCGGGATCGCATCCCGGTCAAGAAAGCCTGTTTTCTTCAATGACATAGACAGATGGGCGTTGTGATGCGGGATTGTACTCGGCCATCCAAGCGTCAAGGTCGACCTGCAACTGCTCGATCGTCGCGTAGATCCGCTTGCGAAAGGCGATGCGGTAGAACTCATCAAGCACTGTCTTATGAAAGCGCTCGCAAATTCCGTTGGTTTGTTGGCTCCTTGCCTTGGTGCGGGTGTGGTCGATGTCCTCGATCGCCAGGTAGAGCTCGTACTCGTGGTGCTCGGGGTTGCCGCAATACTCGGTGC
>DASXMC010000239.1:0-4246 GCA_036495885.1 Allostellaceae bacterium
GTTTACACCTTCAGAGAGTGTTTTGATCCGGAGCACGGGCTGCCGCTGTCGCCGGAAAATGTCATGGGCGCCCTGTCGCTGATCGCCTGGGCGCTGATCCTGGTCGTCGCCGTCAAATACGTGCTGCTGATCATGCGCGCCGACAACCAGGGCGAGGGCGGAATACTGGCGTTGCTGGCGCTGTCGCAACAGGCCATCACGACCCCGCGGGCGCGGAACATCTTGGTGCTCGTGGCGCTCGGCGGTGCGGCGCTGTTCTACGGCGACAGCGTGATCACGCCGGCAATCTCGGTCTTGAGTGCGATCGAAGGCATCGGCATCGGCGCCCCGCAGCTCAACCGTTTCGTGGTCCCGATCACGGTCGCGGTGCTGGCGGTACTGTTCGTTCTGCAACGGCGTGGCACCGGGAGCGTTGGTCGTCTGTTTGGCCCGGTGATGGTGGTCTGGTTCGTGGTCATCGCGGTTGATGGGATCATCCAGATCGCGGCGGTGCCGCGGGTATTGGCGGCGCTGAACCCAGTCCATGCAGTCAACGTGTTTATCGCCACCCCGCTGCGCGGCTTCATCGTGCTCGGCGCGGTGTCGCTCGCGATCACCGGCGGCGAGGCGCTTTATGCCGATATGGGCCATTTCGGACGGTTCCCGATTCGGCTCGCCTGGTTCGGGCTGGTGCTGCCGGCGATTGTGCTGAATTATTTTGGGCAGGGCGCCTTGATCCTCGGCGACAAAACGGCGATCGAAAACCCGTTTTTTCACATGCTTCCGGGGTGGGGACTGATCCCGCTGGTGGCGCTGTCGACCGCCGCGACGATCATTGCCTCACAAGCGGTGATCTCCGGCTCGTTCTCGCTGACGCGCCAAGCGATCCAGCTCGGTCTACTGCCGCAGCTCGATATTTTCCAAACCTCGGCCGAGGCCCGCGGGCAAATTTACATCCCGCAGATCAATTGGCTGCTGCTCGTCGCGGTCGTGGCACTGGTTCTCGGCTTCCGCAGCTCCAGCGCACTCGCCTCGGCTTACGGCTTTGCGGTAACCGGGACGATGGCTATGACGACGGTGCTGGCCGCAGTCGTGATGCGCGGCATCTGGCGGTGGCGGTGGCCGATCACCGCCGTGGTGCTGACGCCGATAATGATTGTCGATCTGTCACTCTTCGGCTCGAACGCGCTGAAGATTCCAAGTGGCGCCTGGTTCCCGCTGGTGATCGGCCTCGGCGTGTTCACGCTGATGAGCACCTGGCGTACCGGCCGCCGACTGGTATTGGACCGGGTCGCGAACGAGACGATGCCAATTGCCGACTTTCTCGCGGTTTGTGAAGCAGCCCCCGAAGCCCGCGTCTCCGGCATCGCAGTCTTTCTGACCACCCACCGCGAGCACGTGCCGCCTAGCCTCGTGCGAAATCTGAAGTTCAACAAGGTGCTTCATCAGACGGTCTTGCTCGTCCGAGTCACCACAGACAATATTCCTCGGGTCCCGGGCCCCGACAGGATCAAATGGCGCGCGCTGGGCCAGGGTTTTTGGCAGATCGACGCGCATTTTGGGTTCGCTCAGACGCCAAACGTGCCGCGCGAATTAGCACGCGCTCAAATTCCTGGAGTCGATCTCGCGCACGGCAAAGTCTTCTACTTTGTCGGGCGCGCCAACGTCAAATCCACATCGCGGCCGGGAATGGCCCGGTGGCGCGAGCATCTTTACGTTGTTCTCAACCGGCTGGCGACACGCACTCCCGAGTTCTTTCGTATCCCCTCGGACCAGGTCATCGAGTTGGGCGCCGAGGTGGAAATCTGAGCGACGCCGCCGCTTCTACCTGCGCATCGCCCGCCAAATCTCGAGCGTAGAGCGCATCGTATTGCGCGGCGATCACACCGAGGTCGTAGCGCTGCATGATCCGATCGCGGGCTTGTGCGCCGAGACTTTGCCGGGCAGCCGGCCCGATGGCGACGAGCCGTTCCCAACCGGCGGCAAGCGCCTGCGGGTCTCGGGGCGGCACAACCACGCCGTCTGGACCGAGCACTTCTGCCGCATCGCCGCAATCCGTCGCAACGCAAGGGACGCCGCACGACATCGCCTCGACGAGCACGTTGGGGCAACCCTCACCAAACGCTGATGACAAGGTGGCGATATCGAGGGCCGAATAGACCTGCACCATATCGCGGCGGTTGCCGAGGAGGCGGACACGATCGCCCAGGCCGCGTGCGGCGATCGCCTCCGCCAGCGGTTTGTTCAAAGGGTCAATGCCCGGCCCGGCTAGAATAAAGACTGCTTCGGGGTGACCGGCCGCAAGCCGGGCGGCAGCCCCAAGAAAATTGTTGTGGTCTTTCATCGGATGATAGCGCGCCGGCAACCCGATCGCGACCATGTCCGGGCTGATCGCCCATTCGTCGCGCACCGATCGCCGGCCCGGCGCATCAAAGCGAAACGCGGCGGTGTCGCACCCGTTGGGAATATGCACCCAGCGGCGCGGGCGATAACCGATCGCCTCGTGAAAGCGCTTCCCGGCCAGCGAATTGACGACAACGATGTCCGGGGTGCGCGATGCCCAGACCAGCAGCCGCCTGATCATGTCGGCATCGAGGGTCTCGGTGCAGCGAATGTTCCAGTAGAGGCGACAGGAGAGCCCCGCCGCAGCCCGCGCGGCCAAGCCCAAAAGATCGGCATGATAGAGCCAGGTCTGCACGATGCCCGGGCGTACCCGGCGGAGCAGCCGCACGAGGCGCACGAGCCCTCTCGGATCGGGCCAGTTGCGGCGCATATCCAACGAGAACAGCTCGATCCCCGCACGCGCCAGCGCCGGCGACAAGACGCCGCCTCCGGTCATGCTGACCACGACCGAGCGGTGCCGGCCAGGGTCGAGGCGGAGGACGAGGCGGGTGAGCATCTGCTCGGCGCCGCCGGTGTCGAGGTCGGTAATCAGATGCAGCACCGTTGCCATCGGCGAACCTGGCAGTCAGCCGGCGGGCGTCAGCACCAGCCCTTTGCGATCGGCGATCGTCCGGCGTAAACCTTTCGACAGCGGCGTGAACGAGAAATCGGGAAATGCCGTGCGGCAGGCCGCAATATCAAAGGCGCGATAGCCGTTATGCGGCATCGGCTGGGTGCGCGCCGTCTCGACGATCGGGACAGTGCTGCCGGTATCGCGGACCACCAGCTCCGCTATGTCGCGAAAGCTCGTCACCGCCCCGGTCGCGACATTCAGCGCGCCGGCCGAGCGCATATAAATGACGCGGGCCGCGAGTTCGGCGACATCGTCGATCAGCACATGGTCGCGCCGCTCTTCGCCTTTGCCGAACAGCACGATCGGCTCGCCGCGCTCGGCCAGCCGCAAAAACCGGTTGGGGCCGTAACCGTTGTGCGGATCGGCCGCACCGTAGAGAAGGCTCGGCCGCAATATCGCCAACGGCCCCGACACCGCGCTGCGCAGCATGATCTCGCGCGCCAAATGCATGACCCCATGCAGCGAATCGGGCGCTTTGGGCGAGGCCTCGCTCAACGGTTGCGGCGAATCGGCATAGACCGCATCGGAGCTGATGTTGACAAGAAGCGCGAGCGGTGCGGCACAGACCGCGGCCAACGCGGCGGCCATGACCATGTTGTCGCGCAGCATCTCGGCGGTGCGGCATGGGGCGAGGGCCGACGCCGCGACCAGCACATCTCCCGCACGCAAGCGCTCGCGCAGCCGAGTACCGGCATCCGCGGCCAACAGATCGACGTCATGCCGACCCAGGCGCAGGACCGGGACATTGTCGCGTTCCAACCGGGTTGCGATCGCGTTGCCGACAAACCCGCCCGCACCCATGACAACGACGCGCACGGGCCGGACCGGAGTGGAGTTGCCGTGCTCCAACATCAGCGTGCGCCCGATGCCGGCAGCAGTGCCGGCATGCCCAGCGCGTAGTACGCAAACCCGGCCGCCACGGCCTCGTCGGCGGGCAACAGCCGGAAGGGGTCGACGAGGATGCGGCCGCGCATGACGCCGGCAAGGCTTTTGGGATCGAGCGAGCGATATTGCGGCCAAGGTGTCGCCAAGACTAAAGCATCCGCCCCCTCGGCGCAGCTCAGCGGATCACTGCAGCCGGCAGCAGCCGGCGTGATGCTTGCTGGCACCACCGGGTCGTGAACCCGCAGCTCCGCCCGACCCTGCAGGCGGGCGAGCAGCGCCAGTGATGGTGAATTTTTGGTCGAATGGGTGTTTTCCTTGTAGGCGAGGCCGAGCACCGCTATCCGCGGCATCGCCCGAGTTGCCAAT
>DASXMC010000240.1:0-2041 GCA_036495885.1 Allostellaceae bacterium
CCGCACCGACCACCTGCGCCCAGGCCGGCGCATGCGACCAGCCGAACCGCTTGGCATCCAGAGCGATGAAAACCAGCCAAGCTACGAAGCCGACCAGGATCGCCACAATCACCACCCGGTCCCGTAGCGCTTGGTCGCCCGACAGCGGCGACCTCATCCGCGCCGCCAACAGCGCCGGATCCGTCCGCAGCAGCCACAGCCCCATCGCCTGGCTCAACCCGAAGAACAGGGCGAGGAACAGCCACCCTTGCGGCCACGCGAACGTCTCGGCCGGCAGGAATATCAGCAAGGCCGACAGCGTCAGCGCCCCCACCGTCTGTAGGATCATTGAATGTATGATGGCTCTAAACGGCATCGCTCGCCTCCTCACGCACTGCCATCGTCGGTGCGGCGCTTCGTTTAGATGTCGCGCCCAGCAGCTGCAGGCGCGCCGATGGCCGGCACAAGCCCCGACTAGGACGGCAAAGTGTTTTGGTCCAGGATCATCTCGCGCTAAGCTCGATGGATGTGTCCCGACATCCCTTCCTCCACACATCCCGACGGTCTGATGCGCTGCCCCTGGCCAGGCACAGACCCGCTCTATGTCGCCTACCACGACGAGGAATGGGGCGTGCCGGAGTTCGATAGTCGCGCACTGTTCGAGAAACTGATCCTCGACGGGTTCCAGGCCGGCCTTTCTTGGATCACGATCCTGCGCAAGCGCGACGCCTTCCGCACCGCCTTCGCTAATTTCGATCCCGAGAAGATTGCCCGCTTTGACACCAAGAAGATTGCGACGCTGGTGGACAACCCCGGCATCATCCGCAACCGCGCCAAGATTGAGGGGACGGTGGCGTCGGCGCGGGTATACCTGGAGATCGAGGTGCGGGAAGGTTTTTCCAACTTCTTATGGAAGTTCTTCGATGGACGGCCACAGCAGAACGGCTTTCATTCGAGGGCGCAGATTCCCACGCAGTCGCCAAAATCTGTGGCGTTGTCCAAAGGGCTCAAGGAACGCGGCTTCAAATTCTGTGGCCCGACAATCGTCTATGCCTTCTGCCAGGCCACGGGTATGGTCAATGATCATCTCGTCTCGTGCTGGCGACATGATGCCTGCGCCGCCTTGGCGCACCCGCCAGCGATTGCATGATCCGGCTTCGCGGCGGCAACCGCGATGTCAACGCCGGATTCAAGGGGAAGCATCCCAGCTGAACAGGTCGGCACGCTCGCCACCAAGACCTCAGCCAGCCGGTAGTGGCCTACAACGTGCCGCTCGCGGCCATCCAACCCGATCTCCGTGTTATCGACGGGGGCCCACCGAGTGTGTGAGTTTGGCCGTTGGACAGCTCCGCCTGGGCCGCTCCCTCGATGACGGCATTGGGAGATAAAGACCGGTTCCAGCGGCCAAGCCTGAGCGGCTGCTGCCGGTCCGGTTATGCGACCTTCGCCGGGAGACGCGGTAATGGGCGAGACGCGCCGACACAGCGGTCCTCGGCTTACGCCGCGCGTCACGGCAGGGCTCGACCAGTGTACCTCTTTACCTTAGATAGCCCGATCGTCGCGATTTCGCTTGCCGCGTCGCGTCAGGTTCGCGCCATCGCCGAGCGTATGACCCGGCCGAACCAAACTTAGCCCGCCTCGGGCTCGCTCTCCCAATAATCGAGCGTGCCGCTGTCGGCCCGAAACATGCCAAGGCGGCGGAAGCCGACCGGGCTTGTCGGATCGGCGACACCGGCGCCGATTTTGCCGGAATCGGGATACTCCACAATCTCTGCCCCACGCATCGTCGAGATACAGAGATAGACGAGCGCCTCGGCGGTCGAGACGTTGACCATCTGATGCGCGTGCTCGGGGCCGGTCGGCAACGCAATCCAGTCTCCCGGCCTCACCGGGACGCGTGCATCGCCGATCCGCGCCTCTCCGGAACCGGAGAGGACATAGATCGCCTCTTCGTTGACGTAATGGGCATGGCGGGGGAAGGAGATCCCGCCCGGCGCCACCTCAGTCAATGTCGCACCCAGTTCAATGCTGCCGGCTGGCTTGCCGAGTTGACGCAAGCGCA
>DASXMC010000241.1:0-5920 GCA_036495885.1 Allostellaceae bacterium
CCGGTGTTTGCGTCAGTCCGTCATACAAAATGGTCCGATCTCGCCAGCCAGATCCGCACATACCACGAGGCCTGGGAGGCAGCGGGCCATCCGGGCCGCGGACAGGTCTATGTCTCGGCCCCGACCTATATTGCCGAAACCGAGGAGCGCGCCCGCGTCGAGCCCAAGGCAAGCATCATGCATTTCTACCATGAGCAGGCGAATTTGCTCGAAGGGGCGGCGCGGCTGGTCGACCCGGCGACCGCCGAGCGGCGCATGCAGCGGGTTCGCGAATTGCGCCGGCGCACCTATGACGAGGCGCTTTCGGCCAATGTGCTGATCGGCACGCCGGAGGCGGTTGTGGATAAGCTGAAGGCCTTGCAGAGCGAGATCGGGCTCGGCGGAATTTTGGCCGAACTCAATTGCGGCGGGCTGATACCGCATGACAAGGTCGTCAACGCGATGCGGCTTTTGTGCGAAGAGGTGATGCCGCGATTTGCCGATGCGCGCGACAGCACTATAGCCGAATGACTGATCCGAGGAGGAACCGATGCCGCTCAAACGTCGTCAAATCGCCTGGCGGGCAGCGCAAGATCTCAGCGACGGCGCCTATGTCAATCTCGGGATCGGGCTGCCGACTCTGGTGTCGGACTTTATCCCCGCCGACCGCGAGATCGTGTTGCACAGCGAGAACGGGATTTTGGGTGTGGGTCCCGCACCCGGCGCCAACGAGGTCGACCCCGATCTCATCAATGCCGGCAAGCAGCCGGTTACCCTCGTCACCGGCGGCAGTTATGTCCATCACACCGACTCGTTCCTGATGATCCGCGGCGGCCATCTCGATCTGGCCCTGCTCGGTGCCTTTGAAGTCGCGGAAAACGGCGATCTCGCCAATTGGACGACGGATGATCCGAGCTTTCCGCCCGGTGTCGGTGGTGCGATGGACCTTGCGGTCGGCGCCAAGGAAATTCGCGTTCTCGTCGAGCACACGACCAAAACCGGCGCGCCGCGCATCCGCAGGCGGTGCGAATACCCGCTGACCGCCGCCGCCGCGGTGCGCCGGATCTACACCGATCTTGCGGTTATCGATGTAACCGCCGATGGGCTCGTCGTGCGCGAGATCGCCGAAGATATCGATTTCACCGGCCTGCAGGCAAAAACCGAAGCCGCCTTGCACGCCGCTCCCGATCTGCGCCCGTTGCGCGCCCCGCCGGTCTGACCAGCTGGCACTGTCGGCCTTTGGTAATTGAGCGCTAAACTGTACGAGATTGCGCGCGGAACTTCCCCGCGCGCGAACACAGCGGAGCACGGCGTGCGCGTTGCGGTCATCGGCGCCGGCGGCATCGGGGCCATCTATGGCGCCTCGCTTGCCAAGGCGGGGGTGGATGTCGTGTTTGTCGCCCGCGGGCCACATTTGCAGGCGATGCGCGAGAATGGCCTGCGCATCGAGGGCGACCGCGGCGCGATCCACATCCAACCGGCCCAGGCGACCGACGACATCAGCGGGATCGGGACCGTCGATTGCGTATTGTTTGCGGTAAAGTTGTGGGACGTCGAAGGTGCCGGCGAACAGCTCCGCCCGATCATTGGGCCCGCAACCGCGGTCATTCCGTTGCAGAACGGCGTCGATGCCGCCGAGCGGTTGGCCGCGATCCTCGGCCCCGAACCGGTCATGGGCGGGACCGCCTTTGTGACCGGGGTCGTCACAGAACCCGGCATTGTCCGCCAGACCGGAACCTATCAGCGCATAACCTTTGGCGAACTCGACGGACGCAGCAGCAAGCGCGGCGAGCAGTTGCGCGATCTCTGCGCAGCGGCCGGGTTCGAGGTTGTGCTGAGCCCCGATATCCGGGTCCCGATCTGGGAGAAGTTCATTCTGCTGGTGGCGCTAGCTGACCTCAACGCGCTGACCCGCTTACCGCTCGGCAAATGGCGCGCCGACGCCGATCTTGTGGGATTATTCGAGGCCGTGTTGCACGAGACCGTCGCCGTCGGCCAGGCCGAGGGGGTGCACCTACCCTCCGATGCCGCCGGTAAGACGCTCGCCACGATGTGGTCGATGCCCGACTACCACATGACATCGATGGGCAACGACCTGTTGCGCGGCAACCGCCTCGAATTGCCGTGGTTCGCCGGCAAGGTCGTCGAACTCGGCCGGCTTCACTCCATTCCGACCCCGGCCAACGGCTTTATCTATACGGCCCTCAAACTCTACACAAACGGCGCTCCGGGCTGATAAGGCGGGCTCCACGAACCAAAGACGTGACAGAGTTTCCGGTCAGGGCGCCGCGCCCGAAGCTGCGGCTTGCGTGCCGAGAGCCTCGCGGACCGCACGGGCCAGGGTCTGCAGCTGATAAGGCTTGCGGACGATGGGCAAACCGGCTTCCAAAGTATGCCACGCTTTGGCGTAGCCGCTCGTCAGCAATACGGCGATATCGGGATAGAGTTCCCGGATCCGCTCCGCAAGAGCCAGGCCGTCGAGTTCGCCCGGCATGACGACATCGGTAAGGACGAGGTCGACCGTTTCGCCCGACGCAAGTGTTTCGAGCGCGCCCGCGGCCGACGCGGAAACCAAAACGCGATAGCCGAGTTGGTCCAATAACAAGCTGGCGACTTCCTGAACCTCAAGATTATCCTCGACCACGAGGACGGTCTCGCGTCCGCGCGGCGGGGCGCCGTCTGCCACCGGCTCTCCGCTCAGCGGGCGCTGGCTGCGTGGGAGATATATCGTCACAACCGTACCTTCGCCGCGACGGCTGGCGATCGTCACGGTTCCGCCCGACTGACGTGTCAACCCATAGACTTGCGAGAGGCCCAACCCCGTACCTTTGTCGGGCTGCTTGGTTGTAAAGAACGGCTCGAACACCTTGGGCAGAATTTCGGGTTCGATGCCGCAGCCGCTGTCGGCAACCGTAAGCGCCACGAATTCGCCCTCCAAACGATCGGCTGTATCGTCGGAGCGTAGGTGAGCGTTGCGCGCGCCGATCGTGATCATGCCGCCGTCCGGCATCGCGTCGCGGGCATTGACCACGAGGTTGATCAGCGCCAGTTCCAGTTCGTGGACGTCGACCGCGACCGGCCAGACGTTCCGGCCGACATCGATGATAAGCTCGATGTCGCCGCGGGCCGAGCTGGCGAGCAGATCGCGGAACGCAGCGAGCCGCTGGCGCAGGCTGATCACCGTTGGATTCAACGATTGCCGGCGGGAAAAGGCGAGGAGCTGCCGGGTCAAGGTCTCGCCGCGCGTCGCGGCATTTTCGATCGCCTCGATCGCGCGAAGGTTCCGCGGGTCACCAACCCGCTCTTTCAGGATGTGCGCGTTGCCGCTGACCACCATGATCATGTTGTTGAAGTCGTGCGCGATACCCCCCGTCAATTGCCCCAACGCCTCCATCGTTTGGGTTTGGGCGAGCTGTTCCTGCGCGCGCCTCAACTTCGCCTCCGCCTCGCGCCGTTCGGTGATGTCGCGGGTGATGTTGGCAAAACCGATCAACGTTCCGTTCCCGTCCCGGATCGCGTGAATCACGACACTCGCGAAGAACAGCGAGCCGCCCTTGCGGACCCGCCAGCCTTCGAGGGTGCAAATGCCCGATGCGACGGCGCTGGCCAAAGTCTGCTCCGGCAGCCCCGCGGCGCGATCCTCAGCCGTGTAGAAGGTCGAGAAATGTCGGCCGACAATCTCGTGTTCGGCATAGCCCTTGATGCGTTGGGCGCCGGCGTTCCAGCCTGCGACCCTTCCCTTGGCATCCAGCCTGATCAGGGCATAGTCGGTAACGGCCTCAGTAAACAGACGGAGTTGTCGCTCGCTCTCGCGCAACGCCTCGGTCGCCAGCTTTTCGGTTGTAGTATGGCGGCCGATCACGTAGATGGCTCCGTTCTCTACCGTCATCGTCCAGTAGATCCATCGCCACGAACCGTCCTTGTGGCGGAAGCGGTTTTCCATCCGCACCGTCGTCGTCCCGGCGGCGAGCCGTCGGCGCCCCGCCATCGAATGCGCCGCGTCGTCAGGATGGCGCAGTTCGCTGACGTGCATCCTCTTGATCTCGTCCTCGCTCCAGCCGAGCAGGCGAGTCCAGGCGGGGTTGATGCTGGTGAAATAACCATCGAAGTTGGTGACGCCGAGAAGATCTTCCGACACCTGCCAAATGCGGTCGCGTTCACGGATGCGTTCGGCGATTTCCGCTTCGAGCCGGTCATTGAGAACGCGAAGCGCCTCTTCCTTGCGGACGCGCTCGGTGGTCTCGATGCAGGTCACGAGAACACCGCCGATGCCGTTTGCTGCGGTGTCGTCGGAGATCGGGCTGTAGCTGATCGAGAAGCGGGCATCTTCGATCGCCGAGCCGCGGCGGCGGATTGCCCATGGATGATCGACGGCAAAGAAGGCTTCGCGCTCGCCGTGCAGGATCGCCTCACTCAAGGGTCCGAGCTCGTCCCAGATTTCCCGCGAGACTTCGCGCAGCGGCCGGCCAAAGGCTGTGGGATGCTTATCGCCGAGGACGGGCCGATAGGCATCGTTGTAGATCATGATCAAGTCGGCTCCCCATCGGATCGCCATCGGGAAGCCGGAGGCGAGGATCATGGCGGTGGCGAGTTCCAGGCTCTGCGGCCAGTCCTTTCTGCTGCCGAGAAGCGTCGTCGACCAGTCCATTTCGCGGAACCGGCGCGCCATCTCGCCAGGCAGCTTGGCGGGTACCAGGGTTGTCATCTTGTCCGGCTGAAATCTGCACCCGCACCTAGGAAACACGCAACACACATGGGAATACTGCCGATGTCCAGCCTACTGTCAAAGCCGAGGCCAAGCCTGGCCGTAGCTCAGCTGAGCGATCGAGCCTGCGTCATTGGAGACTGCAGCAAAAGCTGAGCTCGTGCCGGCCCCAGCGACCCCGCGCGCAAACGTTTGCCGGGTCGGTTGGTTCATCGACACGCCTCATGCGCTGCGGTCCTTGACTGGCCTCCCCGAAGTGTATCCCGAGCTGCCGCCACAACTCGCGCGCCATTGCCCACCCGCCTGTGGCATGATGATTGCTCCCGCCACAGCGGGCTTAATCTATTGCAGGATTGAGTTTGTCGGCTCGTAGAGTTTGGCGCGGCTTGACCCGCTATGCTTTGCAGAGGTTCGAGCACAGGCGCCGAACGGCGGAAGCGGCGGCTGCCGCAAGACGGGGCGGCGTGTCAGCTGCGGCGAGGTGGCTGGACTGGCTGGCCCGGCCGCCGCTGGCAGGCCGCCGGGCGCCATTTTGGTTGCTGGTCGCGGTAACCGCCACCGGCACCTTGGCGATGCACATTCTGGTGCCGGTGTTGCCGTTCGCCGCGACCGATCTCGGCGTGTCGCGGCCCGCGATCCAGCAGGCGATCACGCTCTATCTTTTCGGCATTGCCGGCGGACAATTGATTTACGGGCCGGTTTCGGACCGTTTTGGCCGGCGCCCGACGCTGATCGCGGCCCTGGTGTTGTACATCATCGCGGGAGCTGTTGCCGGCGCGGCGCCCACGATCGGCGCTCTGCTGATCGCGCGCGTGGCGCAGGCGGTGGGCGGTTGCGGGGGGCTGGTGTTGGGCCGGGCGATCGTGCGCGACAGCGCCGGACCGGGCGAGGCGACCTCACGGGTGGCTTTGTTGACCATGGTCCAAAGTTTGGCGCCGGGTGTGGGACCAGCGGTCGGCGGGTTTCTCGGTGCCTCTTTCGGCTGGCGCTCTATCTTTGCAGTGCTGGTGGCGCTGGGCCTCGCCACTCTGGCGGGCGTGGTGCTGTTGCTGCCGGAGACCGCGGGCTCGCGTGGGTCGGGACGCATGCTCGGCAGCTATTTGCGGCTGATGCGCTCGCGGACTTTTTGCGGCTATATGCTCGGCGGCGCTTTTACCAGCACCACCTTTTTCGCCTATCTGACCGCCTCACCATTCATTTTCACCAACATGCTGCACCAGCCGGCGACCGCGGTCG
>DASXMC010000242.1:0-6808 GCA_036495885.1 Allostellaceae bacterium
CTACCCACGGGTCCGCCGCGGCGTCGAGAGCAACCTCGGTCATCTCGGGATCGCGTGTCATCTGGTCATGGAGCGCGGCACCTTGGTCGGTAACCTCCTCGCGGTAGAGCCGCTGAGCAATTAGGTCGACCCGGCGGCTGCTCAGTCCATCGCTCGCGGCGTTACGCTCCCGCCGGCGCTGGGCGAACTCTTGATCAATCTCGGTGCCCCTACGGCGACACCGGCGCTCCGCTTCGCGGCGGTCGACGGTCTTGAGGGTCTCGCAGATCTCGGAGCACCGGCCGGTAGCCGCGTAGAGGTCTCGAAGGTCTCGGGGAATGCGCACACGGATGAAGAACGCGTTGCCGCGCTTGAACAGGCGATTACCGAAGGAGGTCGCGGCCATTTGGTGGGCACCGGGTTGGGAATTTCTGGTGGGAATACCCTATCAGGATCAGGCACTTGAGGCAATGCCTTGGCGATGGGTCCCTGTGCGGGATGCTACGGCGCAATCTACCGCATCTTTCCCCAGATCTTGAACTACAAGGACAGCGCCAAGACGTGGTTCACACCTTATTACTTCTCGATCGTCACCTATACGACGCTCGGCTTTGGCGACGTCACACCAAAAACGCTGATCGGCGAACTGGTCGTATCGAGTGAGGTGATCCTGGGATACACAACGCTCGGATTGTTGCTCTCGGTGCTCGCTCAGAACATCGCCCGACGGAGTTGATCAGAAATGCACTGAGACCGACCCAAAAGTACCTAGTGTAACATAAATGTAATGTTAATCCGGCATAGTCGCGCCCATTCTTCGTCAAGGGGGAAGACCATGACCGATGCTGCGATACAGCCGCGGACGGCCGTCGTAGGCCCGGCCCGGCCCGCACTCGACGGCGGGTTCGATCCGCGCACGGCTTTTGTGTTTGTTGGGCTTCTCGCTGCAGGCTTGTTGTTCGTCGCCTACAGCCTTTATTCCGACATCAGCGCGAGCGCCACGAAATCCACGACCTTTTTGCCCTACCTGCTGCTGTTTGTGGCGCTGTTGACTGCACTTGGCTTCGAATTTGTCAACGGCTTCCATGACACGGCCAACGCCGTGGCGACAGTGATCTACACCCACGCGTTGCCGGCGCCGGTCGCGGTCGTTTGGTCGGGCTCATTCAACTTTCTCGGCGTGCTGTTGTCGAGTGGGCTGGTGGCGTTCGGGATCATCTCGCTGTTACCGGTCGAACTGATCCTGCAAGTCGGCAGTGCGGCGGGGTTTGCGATGGTCTTCGCATTACTGATAGCCGCCATTATCTGGAATCTGGGCACTTGGTATCTCGGGTTGCCGGCATCGAGCTCGCACACCTTGATCGGCTCGATCATTGGCGTCGGCGTAGCCAACGCACTGATGCACGGCCAAAACGGTACGGCGGGTGTCGATTGGGGACAGGCGACAGCGATCGGCAAGGCCTTGCTGTTCTCGCCGGTCGTCGGCTTCGTTCTGTCGGCGGTGTTGTTGCTGGTGATGAAGGTGCTGGTGCGGCAGCCTGAACTCTACAAGGCGCCGGAGACCAACAAACCGCCGGCGTGGTGGATCCGCGGGCTGCTGATTTTCACTTGCACGAGCGTCAGCTTTGCCCATGGCTCAAACGACGGGCAAAAGGGCATGGGGCTGATCATGCTGATCCTGATCGGCGTGGTGCCAACGGCCTTTGCCCTCAACCGCGCACTGCCCGACAGCCAGATTGCCTTGTTTTCAGTGAACTCGGCGGCGGCGGCGAAAGTGATCGAGCAGAAGGCGGCCGGTTACGATGTCCTTGGCAACCCGCGTCCGGCCGTCACCGAATACGTCGCTCACCACAACATCAGCGGGGGTACTTTTCCGTCGCTGGCGGTGTTGGTTCGCGACATCGACAAGCAGGTGACCCAATACGGGTCGCTCCGCAAAATCCCGGCCGAGGCGGTCGGCAATGTGCGCAACGACATGTATCTCGCCTCAGAGGCGATCCGGCTTTTAGTAAAGGACAAGGGCGCTGAACTGTCCGCCGACGACATCGCGATTTTGAACCGCTATAAGCAGTCGCTCGACAACGCGACCAAGTTCATCCCGACCTGGGTCAAGGTCTCGGTCGCGATAGCACTCGGTCTTGGTACGATGGTCGGCTGGAAGCGCATCGTCGTCACCGTGGGCGAGCGGATCGGCAAGACCCATCTGACCTATGGTCAGGGCGCTGCCGCCGAACTCGTTGCCGCCGGCACGATCGCTGCTGCCGACATGTACGGGCTGCCGGTTTCGACGACCCATGTGCTGTCGTCGGGCGTCGCCGGCACGATGGCGGCAAACGGCTCTGGCCTGCAGGTGTCGACGATCCGGAACATTGCGCTCGCCTGGGTCCTAACCCTGCCGGCGGCGATGATGCTATCGGGCTTCCTCTATTTCCTGTTCGCCAATTTGTTCTGAGCCGCCAAGGTCCATTTTGGATTTGTCGCGGCAAGTTGATCCGCCATTGGGGAGGGCGCGATGCGAGCGATCGATGTCATGATCCCCGCCTACTGAGCTCGCGCATTGACTGAGAAGGCGCCCGTGGCGCGGACCGTGACAATCAACCGACGAGGCCGGCGGCAGATGGCAGAACTGGTAATCGATCGGCGGCCTTCGGACCAGGCGGCGACGCCTGCTCCCGCCGTCCTGACGCCTCAGCAGCGCTACATCAACCGTGAGTTGTCCTGGCTCGCATTTAACGATCGGGTGCTCGACGAGGCGGTCAATCCCGCCCATCCATTGCTCGAACGACTGCGGTTTCTGTCGATCTCGGACAGCAATCTCGACGAATTCTACATGGTTCGGATTGCCGGGCTCAAGGAGTTGGCGGCCAGCAAGATCCCGGTGACGAGCGATGACGGCCTCAGCCCCGAGCAGCAACTCGCCGCCATCGCCGCGGTCACCGAACGCCTCGTGCACCGCCAGCAGCAGTGTTGGGCGGAGCTGCAACAGTTGCTGGCAAAAGAAGGCATCTTGGTACTCGATCACGACGCCTTGACGGCTGCCGATCGCGCCTGGGTGCGGCAGCGCTTTATCGATCGGCTGCTGCCGGTGTTGACGCCGATCGCGATCGACCCGGCGCACCCGTTTCCGTTTGTTCCGAACCGCGGGCTCGTGATGGTGGTCGAGCTGCTGCGCGAAGACGGCTCCCAGATCAACGCGCTGGTGATGATTCCCGAGCAGCTCGACCGGTTTGTCCGGTTGCCGGGTGAGGCGATCCGCTTTACCTCGATCGAGGCGGAGATCGTCGCGGTCGGATTTGCGGAGATGTTTCCCGGTATGACCCCGGTGGGTTACGGCACGTTTCGCGTGCTGCGCGACAGCGACATCGAGATCGAGGAAGAAGCCCACGACCTCGTGTTGATGTTCGAATCAGCGCTAAAGCGGCGCCGCCGGGGCCGAATCATCCGTCTGACGTTTTCGGCTGGCACCCCGGATCGGTTGCGCGATTTTGTCAGCCACGAGACCGGGGCGGGTCGCGCTGACGTCGCGGTCCTCGAAGGAATGGTGGGCTTGGCCGATACGCGGCATCTGATCACGCCGGAGCGGCCCGATCTGTTGTTCCCGCCGTTTACGCCCCGCTTTCCGCAGCGTATCCGCGACTATGGCGGCGATTGCTTTGCCGCGATCCGTGCCAAGGACATCGTGGTCCATCACCCGTACGAATCCTTTGACGTAGTCGTGCAGTTCGTCCGTCAGGCCGCCAACGACCCGAACGTCATCGCAATCAAACAGACGCTCTATCGCACCTCCGCGGACTCGCCGATCGTTGCCGCCCTCGTCGATGCGGCCGAAGCCGGCAAGTCTGTGACCGCACTGATCGAAATCAAAGCCCGCTTTGACGAAGAGCACAATATCCACTGGGCGCGGCGATTGGAGCGCGCCGGCGCGCAGGTTGTCTTTGGCTTTGTCGATCTGAAGACGCACGCCAAGGCGTCGCTGGTCACCCGCCGGGAAGGCGAGGTGCTACGCTCGTACGTGCATTACGGCACTGGCAACTACCATCCGATCACCGCCAAGATTTACACCGATCTGTCATTCTTCACCTGCGATCCGGCGCTGTGCCGCGACGCCGCCCGGCTGTTCAATTTCATCACCGGTTATGCGCGGCCGGCGCAACTAGAAAAGCTGGCGCTGTCACCTGCCGGCATAAGGGCGAAAATAATCGAGATGATCGAGGCCGAAATTGCCCATGCCCATGCCGGCCGGCCGGCGGCGATCTGGGGTAAGCTTAACGCGCTCGTCGATCGGGAGATTATCGACACCCTCTACCGCGCCTCGAATGCAGGGGTGTCGATCTCGCTCGTGGTTCGCGGCATTTGCTGCCTGCGCGCCGGCGTTCCCGGCCTTTCCGACAACATCATGGTCAAGAGCATCGTAGGGCGCTTTTTGGAACATGCCCGCATCGTTTGCTTTGGTGCCGGCCACGGATTGCCGTCCGCAGAAGCGTCAGTGTTCATTTCTTCGGCCGATTGGATGCCGCGCAATCTCGACAGCCGGGTCGAAACCCTGGTCCCGATCGAGAATCCCACCGTGCACCAGCAAATCCTCGATCAGATCATGGTCGAGAATTTGCGCGACAATGTTCAGAGCTGGCTGCTGCACGCAGACGGCACTTGGGTGCGAGAGACCCCGGGTGACGAGCCGCACAGCGCGCATATCTATTTTATGACCAACCCGAGCCTTTCCGGCCGCGGCAGCGCGCTCAAGCACCCGAACATGCCCACTCAGCGGTTAAGGATCGGCGATGACTGACCTGACCGCCACGACGACCAACCTATCCCATTCCGATAGCAGCGGGACTCCGCCGCAGCGGCGCGGCGTCGTCAATTGCGCACTCTACCAGGACGGTCGACGGGTCAAGGATATTGCCGTCGAGGAGTGCGGCGGGTTCATCGGCCGCGAGGGAACGGTGGTCTGGCTCGGCCTCTACGAACCCGATCCCGAACTGCTCGAAGCGGTGCGCCGACAATTCGATCTGCACGAGCTTATCATTGAGGACGCGAACCAGGCGCATCAGCGTCCGAAGATGGAAGTCGACGAAGATATTTTATTTATCGTATTGCGGACCGCCCAGCTGATCTCGCAGAAAATCGAATATGGCGAGACCCATCTGATCGTCGGCAAAGGCTTTGTCGTGTCGATCCGGCATGGGGCCTCTGTCTCCTATGCCGAAGTCAGGCAGCGTTGCGAGCGCAATCCCGACTTGCTGCGTCTTGGCGAGAGCGCTGTCGTTTATGCCATTCTACACTTTGTCGGCAGCAACTACCTGCCAATTGTCGATAAGATCACCGAAGAACTCGAGACGATTGAGGATGACATCTTCTCCACCATGCCGGCGACTGAAAAGATCGAACGCATTTATCGCCTGCGTGCCGGGCTGCTTAACATGCGAAACGCGGTTTCGCCGTTGATTGAGATCTGCAACCAATTGAGGCGGCACGACTTTGCCGTGAAGTCCGGTAAGATCAGACCATATCTCCGCGACGTTCATGATGACGTATTGTTGGTAAGCGACGCGATTACAGATTTGCGCGAGCGGCTCACCGCGGCGTTCGAGGCCAGTCTTCTCCTCGCCTCAGCCCGGCAAAACGAGATTGTCAAGAAACTGGCCTCCTGGGCGGCCATTCTCGCTGTCCCGACGATGATCGCCGGAATTTACGGGATGAATTTCAAATTCATGCCGGAACTCGACTGGGCTTTCGGCTACCCGGCAGTCATGGCCTTGATGGGCGGGATCTGTGGCTATCTCTACTATCGCTTCCGGCGCGCCGCCTGGCTTTGACATCCTGCGGCATTCCCTAAGTATCTCGCAATCGGGGCCCGAGCCAACGCGATCTGGTGTAGGTAAGCGGGTCGCGCATTATTGACGGCATGATAGCCGACAAGCCCGACCCGTCGAAAAAGTGCTCTATCTCTTGTCGCGTGCGATTTGCATAGCGCCGGTCACTACCGCCGCGAGATAGCTCGCCAGCTTGCTGCGCCGTCGCCCGGAGTTCCCGTGCCGGCTCGCCCGGTGGGGAGGCTGCGGCTCGCGGCTATGCCCGAGCCGGCGTGTGTTTGGCCAAGAATTCCTTGACCCGGGCTTTCGCCGCGGTCAAGGCGGGCTCGGTCTTCCACTCGGCGACGAACTCGCAATTCGGGATCAGTTTGGAGAGTTCTTCCGAGATCGGCCAGGGATGCGCCTCGTCGTTGCCGGCAAGCACCAGGCACGGTGTCTTGATCGTCTTTACGAAATCGCGGTCGGCGCAATAGACAAAGCCCGGCGCGTAGAGATTGCGGCAGAATGCGTCGAGCACCGCTGGGGTCGCCTCCGGGTGGTCGGTCAATGTTTCGGCCCAGCCGTCAAACCGGGCGGGGCGGCCCGGCGCCATGGCACCCACACGGCCGATCGGCTGCGCCAGCACCGCCGACTGCACCCGCTCGGGGTGGTGCCTCAGCATGTTGATGATGAACGACCCGCCGATGCACTGGCCGTAGAGATGACACTTGTCGATGCGCAGATGATCGAGCAGGGCAATGTGATCGGCGGTGTACGAGTCCCAACCGTCCTGCGCCGTAATCGGCGTGCGCGACTGGCCGCCGGCATTGCGCTGGTCCATCGCGATGACGCGATACCTGTCGGCGAATTCACTGGTCGGATTGATTGGCGCCGACGGCTCGCCCCACACTGCGATGACCGACTGCAGCCCAGCGGGTGCAAAAGTCAGGATCGGAAAGCCTTGGCCGAACTCTTGATAATGGATGTGCGCGCCGTGATGTTCGATGCTCGGCATGTCGGTATCCTTTCGTGAT
>DASXMC010000243.1:0-1911 GCA_036495885.1 Allostellaceae bacterium
AACCTGCATCGGGTGCGATCCGCAGGATCTTCAGCTTGCGCTATGGGAACAGGAAAGAACGAGATGGCTATCGTGCGGCGCAGTCGGACTGACATCGACGAGGCCAAGCTTTTGGCGGAACCCGCGGCGCGGCGTCGCCCTAGTGATGAGGAAATCGAAGCGCAAGCAATCGAGGATGGGGACGCATGGACCGATGAAGAGCTGTCCGAAGCCGCACCGATTGCGGCGCCGCCTTCGCCCGAGCAGGTGCGGGAACTCCGCACCAGATTGGGTCTGAGCCAAGCTCAATTTGCCCGCCGCTTCGGCTTTACGCTGGATACGGTTCAACAATACGAGCAAGGCCGTCGGCGCCCATCCGGGCCCGCTTCGACCTTGCTTCGGGTCATTGCGGCTGATCCCGAATCGGTCGCGCGCGCCCTCGGATTCGATAAGGACTGAGCCGATCAGACTGCGCCGGCGCGGTCAGCCGGCGATGCCGGGCGGGCGGCGCTCGTGCCAGTCCGTGGCCTGCTGATAGGCCCAGCCGATGCGCAACGCGGTCTCCTCGTCGTAGCCGCGGCAGACGATCTGCAGCGACAATGGCAGACCGCCGGCGGTAAAGCCGTTCGGCACGGCGAGGGCGCACAGTTCGAGCGCGTTGACAAAGCGGGTGAAGTGCGCCGGCGTCGTCGACTGGTCGACGGCGTCGAGCGGAATCGCCGCGGTCATTGTGGTCGGGGTCAGGAGCGCGTCGGCATCGCCGAAGGCGGCGGCGAACTGCGCTTTGGCCTGCGTCTGCTCGCGCAATGCACCGAGATAGTCGCGGGCCGAAATGCCGCGCCCCAAGGCGATGCGTGGACGCACCGCCTCATCGATCGGCAGGCTCATATCGTCGATCAGGTCACCGACAAGGGAATAGGCCTCGGCGCCGATGATGCGGCCGGTCAGCTGCGTGTAATCGGCGAACCGGCGCGGCAGTGCCACCGTAACGATTTCCGCCCCGAGCCGCGCCAAGGTGTCGATCGCGGCATCATAGGCATTGAGCACCTCGGCGGCGACCTGATCGCGCTCGATCGCCGGCATATGCGCCAGCTTCAGCCCGCGCACTCCGCGCCGCATTGCTCCCAAGGAGCCCGCCGGAGGCCGGCCCATGGTGCGCGGATCATTCGCGTCGAGGCCCTCGATTGCCTGATAGAGCAACGCCGCGTCTTCGACCGAGCGGGCCATCGGTCCCGGCGTGTCGAGGGTCGGGCTCAGCGGAAGGATGCCGTAAGTGCTGACCCGGCCGATCGTGGTCTTGAGCCCGGAAAGGCCGCACCACGAGGCCGGCAACCGCACCGAGCCGCCGGTGTCTGTGCCGATTCCCCATGGTGCGAGGCATGCCGCCACCGCTACCCCGGTGCCGCTGCTCGACCCGCCGGGGGTGCGGGCAATTGCCGGGTCCCACGGGTTCCACGGCGTGCCCCGGTGCTGGTTGGTCCCCCAGCCGCCCATGGCGAACTCGACCGTATGGGTTTTGCCGAGCACAATCATGCCGGCGGCGATCATCCGCCGGGCAATCGTCGCGGTGCAGGTCGAGCGACGGTCACGCCATGCCTGCGACCCACCGGTGGTGACCCGTCCCTCGATTTCGATCAAATCCTTGAGTGCCACCGGGATGCCGTGCAAAGGGCCGATCCGGTGACCCGAGCGGATCACCTTGTCCGCAGCATCCGCAGCGAGCCGGGCTTCGTCGCGGTAGAGCTCGACGTAAGCATGCAATTTGTGATCGTGAGCGGCGATCCGCGCCAAAAGACCGTCGACGATCTCGACCGGAGAGAGCTTCCCGGCGCCAATCCTTTCGGACAAAGCTTTGGCGCTCAACAGCGCAGGATCGGTATTGGCTGGCGGCATCGCTCTCCTCGCTCGCGGCCCGGTGCGAGGATAGGCGCG
>DASXMC010000244.1:0-4126 GCA_036495885.1 Allostellaceae bacterium
CTTCTCCACAAACGCAGCAGCAAAAAGCCGTCAATCGCGAGCGCGCGGCAGCGACGGCTTTGGTTCAACCGGTGTCGAGGCCGCTTGTCCCAAGGCACCAAGAGGGCGAAACTCATCGAAGGCACCCTGAACTTTGGGCGAGGGCCGCCGGCGGACATGGTGCGGCTGACCAAAAAGCTCCTCTTTGCGATCGAAGCCGTGCTCGACGTTGCTTACAACAGCGGGCCCACGCCAGTGCGCTCGGCCGAAATCACTGCCCGCCAAGGCATCCCCCGGCGTTATCTCGAACCGGTTCTGCAGGAGTTGGTGCGGCACGGGATCCTGGTCGGGATCCGCGGTCCGTCCGGCGGCTACCGGCTCGCCCGCGAGCGGCGCCGCATCAGCCTCGGCGATATCGTGCGCACTGTGCGCGCGCTCGAAACCGCCGAAGACCCGATCACCGACCCGGCCGGCAGCGAGCTTGGCCATCAAGTGGTGCGCCCGTTATGGCTCGAATTGCAGGAGGAGATGATGCACCGGCTCGATGCGCTGACACTCGACGATTTGTGCAGCCGCGCGCATCAGAGCGGGATCGCCGGCCGCGCCTCCCAGTACACCGATTTCGAGATTTAAGCTTTCGGTGCCCGATGCTACATGAACAACGCAGGCAATCTGGGAGTATCAGCTAATGGACACCGCCGGCACCACCAATTCGCGCAACGCGGAGTTTCGCGGCCGCGTTTACGACAGCATCACCGAGACGATTGGTGCCACACCGCTGGTGCGCATCCACCGGATGGCCGAACAGGCCGGGGCCAAGGCCGACATCCTGGCAAAATGCGAATTCTTCAACCCATTGGCTTCGGTCAAGGACCGCATTGGCGTGTCGATGGTTGATGCGGCGGAGGCGGCGGGCCGCATCAAGCCGGGCACGGTTCTGGTCGAGCCCACCTCCGGCAATACCGGGATCGCCCTCGCTTTTGTCTGCGCCGCCAAGGGCTATCGGCTGATCCTGACGATGCCGGAAAGCATGTCGGTCGAGCGCCGCAAGATGCTGCTGCTGCTCGGGGCCGAACTGGAGTTGACCCCGGCGGCGCAGGGCATGAAGGGCGCCATCGCCAAAGCCGAGGAGATCGCCAGATCGTTACCCGACGCCTTCATCCCCCAGCAATTCCAGAACCCAGCCAACCCCGAGATTCACCGCCGCACCACCGCCGAGGAGATCTGGAAAGACACCGACGGCAAGGTTGATGTGATCGTCAGCGGGGTCGGCACCGGCGGCACCTTGACCGGCTGCGGCCAGGTGCTGAAACCGCGCAAGCCGGGGCTAAAGATGATCGCGGTCGAGCCCGAAGACAGTGCCGTCTTGTCGGGCGGAATGCCGGGGCCGCACCCGATCCAGGGTATCGGCGCCGGCTTTATCCCCGAGATCCTCGACACCAAGCTGATCGACGAGGTTGTCCGCATCGGCAACGACAACGCCATCCGCACGGCGCGGCAAGCCGCGCGGCTCGAAGCTCTCGCGGTCGGGATCTCGTCCGGCGCCGCCCTCGCCGCGGCACTCGAGGTCGGGGCGCGAAACGACATGGCCGGCAAGACGCTCGTCGCCGTGCTGCCGGACCATGCCGAGCGGTATCTGTCGACCAGGTTGTTCGAGGGTCTTTAATCCGGGATCGAGGTGGAGGAGCGCAGGAGCAGACAGGTGGAACTCAACGAAGATCAGTTTCAGCGTTACGCCCGCCATCTGATCCTCGACGAAGTCGGCGAGGAGGGGCAGGTCCGGCTGTTGCAGTCGCGGGTGCTGGTCATCGGCGCCGGCGGGCTCGGTTCGCCGCTGCTGTTGTATCTGGCCGCGGCGGGGGTCGGAACCATCGGCATCGTCGACGACGACCGGGTCGACATCACCAACCTGCAGCGCCAGATCGTCCATGCGACGCCCAATGTCGGCATGCCCAAGGTTGAGAGCGCGCAGAAAACGCTGGCTGCGATCAACCCCGATATCCAGGTTGAGACCCGCGCCGAACGGCTCGGCCCCGACAATGCCGAGGCGATCATCGAGGGCTACGATCTCGTCGCCGACGGCAGCGACAATTTCGCGACCCGCTATTTGTTGACTGATCTGTGCTTTCGTCACCGCAAGCCGCTGGTCGCTGCCGCCCTGTCGCCGTTCGAGGGCCAGCTCTCGACCTTCCGGCCTTACCTTGGCGACGGTCACCCCTGTTATCGCTGCCTGTTCCGCGATCCGCCGCCGCCCGATCTTGTGCCGCGCTGCGAGGAGGCGGGCATTCTGGGTGCCGTTGCCGGCGTTCTCGGCACCCTGCAGGCGGTCGAGGTGCTGAAGGAACTGCTCGGGCTCGGCGACAGCCTCGACGGCACGCTGTTGCTCTACGACGCGATGCGCGCGCGCTTCCATTCGATCCGCATCGCCAAGGACGCCGAATGCCCGACCTGCGGCGCCCATGCGCTCGCCGCCGAAGATTAGCCCCACTCGGAGGGAGAGGGAGCCAACGCGATGCTGACGACCACGCGCGAGATGACCTTGCCGACCGCGATCACCGGCTCCTATCCGCGGCCGTTATGGTTCGATGCCAGCCTCGAAGGGCGGTCGTTCAAGGCGGCACTCGGCCAATCGCTCTTTCGCGAGCAGTATCTCGACGCGGTTGCCGCAATCATCAATGCGCAGGAGGCGGCCGGGCTCGACATCCTGACCGACGGCGACAGCCGCTTTGATCTCGCGGTCGGCGGCAAGTCGTGGTTTTTCTATCCGATCGAGCGGCTGGGCGGGGTTCACGGCCACCGCTCGACCTCGCAGGGCTGGATGGCGCGGCACGACATCCGCCCGGGCCATATCCTTTGGGAAGTGCAGGAGGCCTACCAGCCAGCGATCGTCGCCGATAGATTGACGCGCGGGCCGCTCGAATATGCTGCCCTCTGGCAGATCGCCCAGCGACTTTCCGACCGCCCGGTCAAATTCGGCACGATCTGCGCGCCCGCCTTGGCGAGCATGCTGTGGAACCAGCATTACCCGGACGACAAGGCGATGGTGCTTGAACTGTGCGACATCATGAATGCCGAGTTGCGCGATCTCGCCGCCGCCGGCTGCCCAGTGATCCAGGTCGAAGAGCCGCGCCATCACGGGCTGACGACGCGGCCCGACTGCACCGAGGCCGAGCTCGAATTTCAGACCCAGGCGTTCAACCGCCAGCTCGACGGGGTCGAGGCCGAGATCTGGGTCCATACCTGCTGGGGCAACCCCAACCAGCAGCGGGTTTACTGGGAGGTGCCGAGTTACGAGCGCGCATTGCCCCATCTGCTCCAGCTGAACGCCGACGTCATCACCTTCGAATGCGCCAGCAATGACGGCAAGGATCTGCCGCTCTTTGCCAAATTCAAGACCGACAAAAAGATTGGCATCGGCGTCGTCAACCACTGCAATACGATCGTCGAGCCGCCCGAGCATGTCGCGGCACTGATCAGGAAAGCGCTCGAATACATCCCACCTGATCGGCTGGTGATCACCACCGATTGCGGGTTTGGCCGCGAAGGGCTGTCGCGGCGCATCGCCTATTACAAATGCGTCTCACTGGTCGCCGGCACCAACATCGTGCGTCGCGAACTGGGCCTCCCCGAAGCCCATATCCGCGCCGCCGACCCGAAATTGTATTTTGCCGAGGTCCCGGATAATACGACTGACTCGAACCAGAAGCTCCCATCATAATTTTCAGAGAGTTGTCATTGCGAGGAGCCGTAGGCGACGAAGCAATCCTGAAGGTTACGGGATTGCTTCGCTCCGCTCGCAATAACGACGTTTAGATTTATTAAATGAACTTCCGATACACAACACTAGAACCTAGTCTAGTGTCGAATTCCGACCCGGAGCACCACCGCAGCCGGCGGCTGTCAGGGTCCGGTCGCTTGGCTCAGCGCCGTGCGCCAGCGGGCGAGCGCCTCGCGGAGCGTCGCCGCCAGCTCGCGCCGCACTGCGGGTGCGAGGAAATCGCCGATCGCCAGAAACCGCCCGTGCGAGGCGACAAAGAGGCGATTGGTGTCGGCGTCGCGCTCGTCGAGCACGACCCGTACCCAAAACGGCTGAAAACGCCACACCCGTTGGTTGCCGTATATGCCGATCCGCTCGACGGTGAAGGCG
>DASXMC010000245.1:0-2385 GCA_036495885.1 Allostellaceae bacterium
CCGTGTCGCCTTGACCCCAACCCAAAAAGGCGCGCGGATCGACTTTCCAGGAACCTGCGAGCCCACGTCCCTTCCCCAACGTCGGCGCGCTCAGAAGCCAGCTGTCGGGGAGGCCGCCTGCGTCCATCGCGCGGCGGCGGCCTTGGCCGCGCTCGAGCGTGATCCGACCTGGCGGCGTCCGGTACAGCACTCGCTCTTCGATGTTGCCGGAAGTGTGGCGACCTTCACCGCTGTCCCCAAGCGCTGCATCGTCTTCGCGCTCGAACCCGGAAGCGAAGATCAGGCGGTTTTTGTCAGGGTCTTTGCCGAAACCGTCGAGCGCGGCGTGCGAACCGCTACCGAGTGCAGCCCGGCTACTGCCGCGGGCGAAACCGATGCCGCTGGCCGGGCGCTCTGTCGCCTCCTCGACGGTGCTGACCAGCACCGGATCGGCGTCCCTGCGTCTCAGCGAACCCTCGTCGATCGCATCGTCGAACAGTCGCTGGCGACCGGGCACGCCCGCTGGGCGCCCTCTGGGGCGCCTCTTATCAGGAACTTTCCGCGCGAGTTTCGGGCCCTGCGCAGCCCGCGCACCGGCCGGCCGATCGCCATCGGCCTTTCAAAAGGCAGTGCGATCATCGAGGGGACGGTCGCGTGGTATGTCGATGCCCAAACCGGTGCGGTCGGGCGGGCGCGGCTCCTCGTCTCCGAACCGCGCCATGCAGGCGCCCCGACGCGTGCTGGAGAGGTGCGCTGCCGCCCAAACCAGCCGCCCGCCAAACCCGATCTGTCCACGGCCCCCGCGGTTATCGTCGAGAGGAAGCCGGTTCCCCATTTGACCTTGTTCAAGGCCACCCCGCCCGTCGGCACGGGAGCCGGCGCGGCGATCGATGTCGCCCAGCTTTGCTTTCTCTACGGCGAGATCGATAGCGAGATCGATAGCGAGGTGAGCGTCGACCCGGAGGACGAACGGCAATTCGCCCGTAATCCTGACGGCGTCGTCTTTTACCGTCGCGACCGTGCCGGCGAGACGGCGGCACTCGATCGGTTGCGCCAATGCGGTCTCTCGATGATGCGGCTTGCCGCCGACAGCCGCGCGCGCGGCGCGCGCATCTTTTTATTCCACGGCCGCGACTTGGCCGCGCGCTGGCAGGAGTTTATTGCGAGCGCGCTGCCGGAGCTCGAAAACGCGGGCTGGCAGATCGAGATTGCCGCCGAGTTCGGGACACGGCCCGTCGAGGCCGGGAGCGAGTGGCAGGCCGACATCGCCGATACCGAGGATGGGTGGTTTTCGCTCGACGTGGGGATCGATGTCGAAGGCGAGCGCGTGCCGCTGTTGCCGATCCTCGTACGCTTGCTCGAAAGAGGCGGTATCGAGGGGATGCCCGTCACCGACGGCCGGGTCCACGCGCCACTTGATGACGGCCGCCTCGTGGCATTGCCGGCGGAACGGGTCGGAAAGCTCCTCGCTATCATCGCCGAGATGGCCGATGCCGGAAGGCTCACCGCGGCGGGCGCAATGGTCCTACCGGCGGCCGAGGCGGCAAGCGTCATCGACCTCGAACCCCTGGCGACGACGCGCTGGGAAAACGCTGCGAGGATCCGCGACTATGCGCGCAAGCTCCAGGGTGGGGGGACGCCGCCGCGAGTGCCGCCGCCACCCGCTTTTGCCGCAGCGCTGCGGCCTTATCAGCAACAGGGTCTCGATTGGCTGCAGGATTTGCGCGCAAGTGGTATGGCGGGCATCCTCGCCGACGATATGGGATTGGGGAAGACCGCGCAGACCCTTGCCCATATAGCGGTCGAGCGCGCCGCGGGGAGGCTCGACCGCCCGGCGCTCGTCGTCGTACCAACCAGCCTAGTCGCCAATTGGATGGCGGAGGCGGCAAAATTTACCCCGAATTTGCGGCTGATCCTGTGGCATGGGCTCGACCGCCACGAGCGGCGCGAGGAGATCGGCGGCGCCGATCTCGTTGTCACGACCTACACGGTAATGGCCAGAGACATCGAGATCATGCGCTGCCTCGAGTGGCATCTCGTCGTCCTTGACGAGTCGCAGGCGATCAAGAACCCCGAGGCGAAATGGTCGCGCGCGGTGCGCCAGCTGAATGCCCGCCACCAGCTCTGCCTGTCGGGAACCCCGGTCGAGAACAACCTCGGCGAGATCTGGTCGCAATTTGCATTTCTGATGCCGGGGCTGCTGGGCGACCGGCGCGGCTTTGTTCGGCGCTTTCGCACGCCAATCGAGAAAAACGGCGACGATGCCCGCCGATTGCTGCTGGCACGGCGCCTAAAGCCCTTCCTGTTGCGGCGGACAAAAAGCGAGGTCGAGGCCGATCTGCCGGCGAAGACCGAGATCCTGCAACGGGTTCTGCTCGAAGGCGATCAGCGCGATCTTTACGAGAC
>DASXMC010000246.1:0-1714 GCA_036495885.1 Allostellaceae bacterium
CGCTAGATCCTCGCGAAAGTGCTTTAGCACCTGCGTGACCGGGTTCATCGCCGCCTGGCCGAGACCGCAGATCGAGGCGTCGCTCATAACGCGGGTCAATTCCGCCAACAGCTCCTCGTCCCAATGCGGGGCGGTCATCAGTTTGACCGCTTTCTCGGTGCCGGCGCGGCACGGCGTGCACTGACCGCAGCTTTCGTCCTCGAAAAAGCGCAGCAAGTTCAGCGCCACCGCCCGCATGTCGTCCTTATCGGACAAGACGACAACCGCACCCGAGCCGGTGAAGCAGCCATGGGGCTCGAGTGTCCCGAAGTCGAGCGGCAGGTCGGCCATCGCCGCCGGCAGGATACCGCCCGAGGCGCCGCCCGGCAGGTATCCTTTGAATACATGGCCTGGGGCCATGCCGCCGCAATATTCGTCGATCAGCTCGCGCGCGGTAATGCCGGCAGGGGCGAGCTTGACGCCGGGATCGCGCACTCGTCCCGACACCGAAAAGCTGCGCAGCCCCTTGCGGCCGTTGCGGCCGTGGCTGGTGAACCAGTCCGCCCCTTTTTCGACGATGTCTCGCACCCAGTATAGGGTCTCGATGTTGTTGCACAGGGTCGGGCGGCCAAAGAGCCCGACCTGCGCCGGAAACGGTGGGCGCTGGCGCGGCAGACCGCGCTTGCCCTCGATGCTTTCGAGCATCGCCGACTCCTCGCCGCAGATATAGGCGCCGGCACCGCGGCGCAGATGGATCTGGGCATGCGGCGAGAGACCGGCCGCTTCGATCGCGGCGATCTCGGCTTCGAGGATCGCGCGGCATTGTGGGTACTCGTCGCGCAGATAGATGTAGATGTCAGCGGCCTCAACGACCGACGCTGCGATCAGCATGCCTTCGAGAAACCGGTGCGGGTCGGTTTCGAGGAAATAACGGTCCTTGAAGGTGCCGGGCTCGCCCTCGTCGCCATTGACCGCGAGCAGCCGCGGGCTAGGCTCTTGACGCACCAGCCGCCATTTGCGCCCGGTCGGAAAACCGGCGCCGCCGAGCCCACGCAGCCCGGAATGTTCGAGCGCCGCGATGATCTCGTCGCGGCTGCGCTCGCCAACAAGGCAGGCGTGCAACAGCCGATAGCCGCCCTCCGCGCGATACGCGTCCAGGCCGATATAGGAGGGGATTTCCGGGTGAGCAGCACCGGCGGCGATTGCGGCAGCGACCGCGGCAGCGGTCGCATGCTCGTGTAAGGCGTGGCCTATTGCGACGACCGGGGCCTTGTCGCAGCCGCCCATGCACGGCGCGCGCACGACCCTGACAGCATCGCCGAGCTGCGCCTTTAGAGCTGTCAGCAGTTGTACCGCTCCGGCAAGCTCGCAGCTGAGGCTATCGCACACCCGCACCGTCAGAGGTGGCGGCGGTTTCTCGTCATCCATAACGATGTCGAAATGGGCGTAGAACGAGGCGACTTCGTAGACCTCGACAAGCGACAGCCGCATCTCTTCAGCAAGAGCGGCCATATGCCGGGCATTAAGACAGCCGAAGTAGTCCTGCAAGAGATGCAGATGTTCGATCAACAGATCGCGGCGCCGCTCGCGCTCCCCGAGCAATGCCTGTACCTCGGCCAAAGCCGCGGGGTCGACCTGCCGGCCCTTCGGGTGACCGGGGCCGCGCCGGCGCCCCGATCCCGGGTGGATGCGCCGGTCGTGCCTCAGCGGTGATTGCATGTGGCGGCCGCAACAA
>DASXMC010000247.1:0-9593 GCA_036495885.1 Allostellaceae bacterium
TCCGAGCCCGCCCCAGCGCAGTAGGGCCATCAGCGCACCGAGCACCAGTGCCGCAAACAGGATGATCCAAAGCCGGTTCACCGTCAGAGTGAGCCCGCCGAGTGCGACCGCACCGCTCATCCAGGGGGGCGAGCTGACGTCTTGATTGGTGGGGCCGAAGGCGCTGCGTACCGCCTGCTGCAGGATCAGGCTGAGCCCCCAGGTGGCAAGGAGGGTCTCCAGCGGCCTCCCGTAGAGAAATCGGATCAGCGTGCGTTCGATCAGCACGCCGAGCGCCCCGGCCACCAGAAAAGCCGCCGGCACGGCGAAAAGCAAACCGACATCCTCAAACGCCGGGGCAAACGCAACGATCAGCTGTTGTACGACAAAGGTGGTGTAGGCCCCAATCATCACCATCTCGCCGTGCGCCATGTTGATGACGCCCATCACCCCAAAGGTGATCGCGAGCCCGGTGGCGGCCAACAGCAGCACGGCCCCAAGGCTGAGGCCGTAATAGATATCCTCGACCAGCCCCCACAGCTGCTGCTTGTGGTCGATATCGCGGACCGCCGCGTCGATTGCCGCTGCGACCGGAGGCGGCTGGCCCTGCAGCGAGGACAACAGGCTGCGTGCCGCGAGATCGGCGCGCCCCGCCACATCGCCCACCGCCGAGAGCCGCGCCTCGGTCGACCCGGTTCCGGATTTCAATAACGCCGCGGCCTGTGCCTCGCGCAACACGCCTCGGATCGCAGGATCCTGTTCCTTTGCCAGCGCCCGCTCGATCAGCGGCAGCGCATTGGCATCGGCCGACTGGAAGAGGGCGTCGCCTGCCTTGAACCGCGCCGCAGGGTTCTTCGCGGACAGGTCGAGCGCGCCCTCAGCGGTGTCGATCGCGGAGCGAACCGAATCGTTGACGATGACCAACCGCAGGTTGACCGGTGGTGGCGCCGCCACCCTCGCACCGGTGCGCGCGTCGACGAACCCATCAGCGCCGCGGATGAAGAGCGGTGCACCTGGCCGCGGCCAGCGCCAGGCGAACAGGCGCCCGTCGCGCAGTGCGGCGATCACCGGCGCGGCGCGCGGACTGCCCGAGACAGCCAGTTCCTGCACCCCTCGCGCTTCCACGTCGAAATTCGTGGCGGCGATATCGGCAAATGGGTCTACGGCAGCGCGAGCGCCCTCGGGCGGCGCTAGCCATAGAACGAGTAAAAGCGCTGCGAGCAACAAAGCGCGCGGGAGGAGGCGCCAGGGCCGACCTTCCCCGCGAAAGCGCGGCATTCGCAGGCCCTGTGCTGACGCTCAGGCCTTGTGCTTGCCCAAGCACTTGCCGGCGACAACATCATAGCTGCCGCAGGACATCGGCGGGAGCCAGTCGCCGATCAGGTTCTTGCTCTCCGGCAAATAGGGCGACCATGGCTGGGCGACGACGAGACCCGGTGTCTGCGACACCACATTGAATTGGCCGTTGCCCTGCACTTCGCCGATCAATACCGGCTTTGTAAGGTGATGATTGGGCATCATCGTCGAGAAATCGCCGCTCAGGTTGGGATAGGCGACGCCGATCATCGCGTCGATCACGGCGTCGTGATCGGTGGTGCCGGCCTTTTCCACTGCCTTCACCCACATGTTGAAGCCAATGAAATGCGCTTCCATCGGATCGTTGAACACGCGCTTGTCGTCGTTAACCGACTTCTTGAAGGCGGCGACGACTTCCTTGTTCAGCGGGGTATCGAGGCTCTGGAAATAATTCCATGCCGCAAGGTGGCCGACGAGCGGCTTGGTGTCGATGCCGGCGAGCTCCTGCTCGCCGACGCTGAACGCCACGACCGGAATGTCGGTGGCCTTAATGCCCTGATTGCCTAGTTCTTTATAAAAGGGCACGTTGGCATCGCCGTTGATCGTCGACACCACCGCGGTCTTTTTCCCGGCCGCGCCGAACCCCTTGATCTTGGCGACCTCCGCCTGCCAGTCGGAATAGCCGAACGGGGTGTAGTTGATCATCAGATCGGCGGACGCAACACCCTTCGATTTCAGATAGGATTCGAGGATCTTGTTTGTGGTGCGCGGGTAGACATAATCTGTGCCCTCCAACACCCAGCGCTTTACCCCGATTTGGTTCATCAGGTAATCGACCGCCGGGATCGCCTGTTGATTTGGAGCAGCACCCGTATAGAACACGTTGCGGCTGCACTCCTGGCCCTCGTATTGCACCGGATAGAGCAGGATACCGTTCAAATCTTCGAAAACCGGCAGCACCGATTTGCGCGACACCGACGTCCAGCAACCGAACACCGCCGCCACCTTGTCGACCGACAGCAATTGTTTCGCCTTCTCGGCGAAGAGCGGCCAGTTCGAAGCCGGGTCGACGACCACCGGCTGGAGCTGCTGGCCCATAACCCCGCCCTTTGCGTTCTGCTCGGCGATCAGCATCAACATGACGTCCTTAAGCGGCGCCTCGCTGATCGCCATCGTGCCTGAGAGAGAATGCAGGATCCCGACCTTGATGGGTCCGGTTTCGGATGCTGTGGGCGCCGCTTTAGCCTGCGGGATCAAGTCGGGGGTGGCGCCAAGGCCGGCCGCGGTCGCGGCCAAGCCGGCGCCGAGCAAACCCAGCCGACGACGATCGATGGTGTAATCCCCGGACGTCATGAACTGCTCCCCCCGATGTGCGTCGACAGCCTGCTCCTTTAGGGGGAGCAAGAACGAGGCCAAGCCCAACGGAGCTTCCTCAATCCAAGACCGGCGGGTTGCCGCACAAGACCTCCCGCTACGTCGCCAAGCTTTCTTTAATCAGATGACGCGGGCACGTCGCAGGCACCCGCGTCGCCATCGCTCATCTTATGAGAACGTTCGACCTCGATTAATTCTTAGGCGCTTTTGTGCCGGCTGGTCATTTCGGAGACACACTGCGCGTGGCGTGCCTGAAATCCCGCGCTATGCTGGCGCCAGCCAGGCAACCTCAGGCAATCGACAGGAAGCAGTGATGACCGACGCCGACGCCGTGCTGGCGGCCAATCTCGAGTTTTATCGGGCGTTCACGATGCGCGACATCCCGGCAATGGATTCTCTGTGGGCACACCGCACGCCGGTCGCCTGCCTCCATCCGGGGTGGACGGCGCTGATCGATCGCGATGCCGTCATGGCGAGCTGGGCAGCGATATTGTCCAGTCCCGATGCGCCTCAGATCGCCTGCTATGACGAACGGGTGTTGCTGTTTGGCGATGCCGCGCTCGTGCTGTGCGAAGAAGAACTCGCGGGCGGCACTCTCGTAGCCAGCAACTTCTTTGTCCGTGAAGACGGCAACTGGCGGCTTGCCCATCACCACGCCGGGCAGGTCGTTCGCCGCCAAGCCGAGCCGCGCCGCCCCTCGCGTCTTAATTAAAGTCGTTATTCTTTGAAGCCGTTATCCACGCCGCTCCGGGAGCGGGCAAAGTCCGCCCGCACCTCGACCAGCCGAGCGGCAGTCGCGCAATCGATTACCCCGTCGATGCGCTCGGGCCGGAAGCGGCGCTGAAACGCCGCAACCGCGGCCGTTTCCGCAGCGAGGCAATAGCCGATAGCCGCCAGAGCGGCGAGCGCCTGATTGCGTTCAAATAGGCTATGCGAGCCCACGCTCCTCGGCACGGGCCAGATGCCGATGCCGGCGTGCGCCAATCCCGGCCAGTCGAACAGCTCGCCCGGGTCTATCTTGCGATCGGGTGCGATATCGGAATGACCGACAACCCGATGTGCCGGGATCGGGTGGCGCGAGAGGATGTCGCGGCAAAGCTCTTCGACCGCCAGCATCTGGGGTTTGGGATACAAACGGTAACCCCATTCATGGCCGGGGTTGACGATCTCGACGCCGATCGAAACGTGGTTGAGATCGCGCTCACCGGCCCAGCATGACACGCCGGCGTGAAAAGCGCGGCGGCTCTCACAAACGAGCCGCCAGACCGCGCCGTCCTCCTCGACGACATAATGGGCGCTGACCCGGGCATGCGGATCGCACAGTCGCTCGAGTGCGGCGGCGGCACTGCGCATGCCGGTGTAATGCAGGACCAGCATGTCGATTCGCGCCGGGTTGTGGCGCGGCGCATGGTTCGGGGAGGCGCGTTCGCGAATGGGAACCCCGCTCATCGGGCTGTTGCAGCGTCGGCGCGGCCTCGCGCCAGCGTGTCATACGCGGTGTTGATGCGCGCGGTCCTGGCGGTGGCGAGAGCAACGTATTCGGGTGGCAAGCCCTGTGCGATGACCCGGTCGGGGTGGGTTTCGAGCACCAGCCGATGGTATGCTAAACGGATCTCTTCGAGCGGCGCTTCGGGTGCGATGCCGAGGATTCGGCAGGCATTGCCGGCGTCGTCTTCTACGGGTGCAATGTGATGGGCGCGAATGCGGGCATAATCATCGGCGCCAAAGCCGAAATGTCGGGCCACCTCACTCAGATAGTCATCCTCGGCGCGGCATAGCGCGCCATCCGCAAGGGCGATGTGGAACAGCCCGTCGAGGAGGTGTTCGAGGACCGCACGGTCGTCGGCGAAGAGCCGCCCGACCTGCCGGGCGTAGCTGTCAAATCCGTGGGCGCTTTTGCGTGCGAGGTCGAACACCAGCTGCACATGGTCTTCCTCGCCGGGCGGTATCTCGAACACGTCGTGAAATGCGGCGACTTCCTCGCGCGTGACGGCACCATCCACTCGCGCCATTTTGGCGCCGAGCGCGATCGCAGCGATCGTAAACGCGACCCGCCGGCGCGGGTCGGCATCAGCGGCAGCATGCGCGTGTTCGTGCCGGTGCACGATGTGGTCTGCCACGCCCTCGAGCAATGCTCCAAGCGGCCCGCCAAAAGAGCGGTCCAATGCCCCACCAACCATTCGACCGATAAAACTCATCCGATCAGTACTCTATAAGTTGAGTCATGACAGCAGGTGAACGTCACCGGGTTCTCCGCGTCCGTCCTCAGCGGGCCCATGCTATTATTCGAAGGCCATGGTCAAGAAAAGGTCCGGTTGAGTCGCGGCCTAATGCCGCCATAAGGGGATAGGGTGGAGCGTTTTGACGCGATTGTGATTGGCGGCGGGCTGGTCGGGTCCGCGATCGCGTACGGTCTCGTCCGCACCGGGCTCAAAGTGGCGATGCTCGACGAGGGCGATGTTGCGTTTCGGGCCGCACGCGGAAATTTTGGTTTGGTGTGGGTGCAGAGCAAGGGGGACGGCGCCCCGCATTATCAGCGCTGGACCCGGCGTTCGGCCGACGAGTGGCCGGCTCTCGCCGCCGAATTGCGGGACACTACCGGGATTGATGTCGCGCACCAGCGCCCCGGCGGCCTCCACCTTTGCCTGGGCGAGGCCGAGTTTGACGAGCGCCGCGAACGCATGGAGCGGATGCGCCGGCAATCCGGGAACTTCGGCTTCGACTATCGCATGCTCGACCACCACGAAGTGGCCGACTTGCTCCCCGGGATCGGCCCGGCGGTGACCGGCGCTTCCTGGACGCCCTATGACGGTCACGCCAACCCGCTCAACCTATTGCGGGCCTTCCACCGCGGTTTTGTCGACAAAGGCGGGCGGTACTTTTCGCACGCGACGGTCGGTGATGGTGCTGCCGCGGCGCACGATTTTCGCATCGCGGTGGCGGCAACAGAGTTTGCGGCCCCAAAAGTGGTTCTCGCCGCGGGTCTCGGCAACGCGAAACTGGCGCAGCACTTTGGCTTGCATGCGCCGGTCAGGCCGCAGCGCGGCCAGATTCTTGTTACCGAGCGCGCCCGACCGTTGCTGGCGGTGCCGACCACGACCATCCGCCAGACCGCGGAGGGCACCATCATGCTCGGCGACAGCCAGGAAGATGTCGGGTTCGACACGAGCCAGACCGCCTCGGCCATGCAAGCGATCGCGCGGCGCGCCACACTCTCTTTTCCGTGGCTGCGCGACTTGCAGATCGTGCGCGCTTGGGCGGCGCTGCGGGTGATCCCGCCGGACGGGCTGCCGATCTACGACCAATCGGAGACCTGTCCCGGCGCATTTAGCGCAAATTGCCACAGTGGTGTCTCGCTGGCGGGCGCGCATTCCAATCTTCTGGCGCCGATGATCGCTGCGGGCGCTCTCGATATGTCGCTCGATCTGTTCTCGGCCCAGCGGTTCGATGTTCCGGTTATGGTTTGACGGCGCCCCCGCGACCATTGCGGTAATCGTCGAGGGCGCTGTGGTGCATGTTCCCGCCGGCGCTTCGGCTGCCGTGGCATTGCTCGCCGCCGGTCTTTGCAGCACCCGCGAAACCCCGGTCTCCGGCGCGCCGCGCGCACCCTATTGCATGATGGGGGTGTGCTACGAATGCCTCGCCGAAATCGACGGCATCCCCAATCAGCAGAGTTGCATGATCGAAGCACGCACGGGAATGCACATCCGCCGCCAAGCCCGCGCGCGACAGATCGCGCCCAGGCCCGTTTCCCTCCCCGGGCCTATTTCTCTCGATGAGTAGTGTCGAATTTGCGATCATCGGCGCCGGGCCCACCGGTCTGGCGGCGGCGGCACTCGCCGGCGAACTCGGTCTCGAGACCCTTCTGATCGACGAGCAGGCCTCGCCCGGGGGCCAGATCTATCGCGGCGTCGAGCGCGCCCGTCCCAATTCGCCGCTCGGACGCGATTTCCTTGCCGGCAGCCGTCTCGTCGCCGCGATGCGGACAAGCGGCGTCGATTACCGGCCAGGCACGACGCTGTGGCATGTCGAACCCGGCGGCAGGTTGTATCTCGTCCGTGCCGGCCGAACCGAGACGGTGTGCGCCCGTCGGATATTACTCGCGACCGGTGCGATCGAGCGCCCGGTTCCGATCCCGGGATGGACGTTGCCGGGCGTCATGACCGTCGGCGCCGCTCAAATCCTGCTGAAAACCGCGGATTTGGTTCCTGGCGGCCGCACTGTAATGGCAGGACAGGGGCCGCTTTTATACCTCACGGCACAACAGTTGGTGCGGGCCGGGGCCGCCCCATCGGTGATCCTCGACACGACGCCCTTCGCCAATTACCACCGCGCGGCCGGAGTGCTGGTGCGGCGCCGGCCGGGGCTGCGGCCATTGCTGAAAGGGCTCGCGGCGATGCTCGCGGTCAAGCGCGCCGGTGTGCCGATCCGCCGCGGCGTGCGCGGCCTGCGGGCGCTTGGCAGCGGAACGCTCGAGCGGATCGCCTGGCAGGGCGGCGAAACCGCTGCCGATCACCTGCTCCTGCACGAAGGGATCATCCCCAACATCCAGATCAGCCTTGCCCTGCAGTTGCGCCACGAATGGGACGATGATCAGCTGTGCCAGCGCCCGGTGCTCGATCCTTGGGGGCAGAGCGGCGTGCCGATCATCGCGGTGGCGGGAGACGGCGGCCGGATCGCCGGGGCGGAGGCCGCACGCTTATCGGGACAACTCACCGCCCTCGACGCCGCCATGCTGCTCGGCCGCCTCGGCGCGCCCGCGCGTGACCGGCGCGCCGAACCGATCCGGGCTGCCCTTGCACGGGAGTTGGCGCTGCGCTCATTTCTCGATCGTCTCCACCGGCCGCCGCACTCGGTGCTTGTGCCCGACGAGGACGATACCATCGTTTGCCGCTGCGAGGACGTGTTTGCGGCGGCAGTGCGCGAAGCGGCACGCCTGGGTGCTGCGGGTGCGAACCAGGTGAAGGCGTTCACCCGCTGCGGAATGGGACCCTGCCAGGGGCGAATTTGCGGTCCGATCGTCAGCGGACTGATCGCCGATACCCTTGGTCAGGCGATTGGCGACATCGCGCCCTGGCGTCCGCGCGCGCCCTACAAGCCGATCACCGTCGGGGCGCTCGCGGCGTTGACCTTGACCGATTGACCGGGCGCAGGCGCTCCGAACCGATCGCGTGCGCCAGGGCGAATGCGGGCGCGGCGATCGATCTTTGTCTCGCCCTCTCTTCTGGTCGGGAGCGGTCCGCTACCCACGCGCTGGCTGGCGAGCAAGGCCGATGCGGTTCCGGGCCCGGTTAAGGGGTTTTTAGCAGAATGTAGGCAACTTGGGCCGATGACGCGCCGAGGGCCGCGGGCCCCATTCGCGCAACCGGCACAAGCAGCGACCGGCAGCACCAGTGAGCGCAGCGGAGCTATCGTTGCTGCGTTCGCCGGTCTGCGGCCGCAGGAAGATCCGCAGCCATCATCGCAAGTGGCAGCCAGCATTATTGCACGGCCGATGGGGCTCGCGCGCCGCTGCGTGCGGCGGGTTCGCCGCCATCGGTTCGCTCTTGCCGGGATCACCGTGCTGGCGGTTGGTTTCAGCGCGTCCCTCTATTGGTTCGGGCGATTGGCGTCAGCGGGCGCCGCGTCGAGCATGGCTCCGGTTATGGTCGCCGTGATGGCCGCGGGCGCTGGCGGACTTGCCTGGCTTGCGCAGCGGCCTCTCCGCCGCCGGCGACTGGCGGCGGCATATAATCGCCGCGACTTCGCGCGGCTCGCGCGCCGTAACGCACTGTTGCAGAACACGCTCGACAATATCGGTGAAGGGCTCGGCGTTTTTGATGCGCGCGCTCGATTGGTGGCGCGCAATTCCCGCTTCTGCGAGCTCCTCAATCTACCGCTTGACCTGCCGGTCGGGACATCTCTCGGCCAGATCCTGCTGGACCAGGCAAACCGGGGCGATTTTGGTGATGTCGACCCGAATGTCGAGACCGGCCGCCGCCTCGAGCGCTTTTACCGCGAGGTTCCGATTGTAAAGGAGCGGCTGACGCCGGCCGGCTGCACATTGCAGATGCGCCGCAGTGCTATGCCGGATGGGGCGGTGGTCACGGTCTATTCCGATGTGACCGAGATTCGCGCCGCAGAGCGCCGGTTGCGCGAGGCGCGCAGTCAGGCCGAAGCCGCCAACCACTCCAAGAGCGAATTTCTCGCTAATATGAGCCATGAGTTGCGTACGCCGCTCAACGCTATTATTGGCTTTAGCGAGATCATTTCACAGGAACTGTTCGGGCCGATCGGCAACGACAAATATCTCGAATACATAAAAGACGTGCATTCGAGCAGCCTTCATTTGCTGTCGATCATCAACGATGTGCTCGACATGTCGAAGATCGAGGCGGGTAAGCTCGAATTGGCCAAGCAGGCCTTCGGATTGCAAACCGCAATCGGGGAGGTCGTCCGCATCGTCCACGAACGCGCCAGCAGCCGCGGGATCGAATTGATCCTTGAAGCAGCGGAGGAGCCGGTGGTCATTTGGGCTGACGAGCGTGCGATAAAACAGATCTTTCTCAATCTTTTGTCCAATGCAATCAAGTTTTCCCAGGAACGAGGCGAAGTTCATATTCGGCTTGCGACGAACCGTGCCGGCCAGGCAGTCGTCGAGGTCGAGGATCACGGCATCGGTATGGATGAAGATGAGCAGGAGCGCGCGCTGCAGCCTTTTGGCCAGGCCAAGCCGGCGACTACCCGCAATTATGGCGGCACCGGGCTCGGGCTGCCGATTACCAAGGGGCTGATCGAAGCGCATGATGGCAGCTTAGCGATCTCGAGCCGGGTCGGCGAGGGCACGACCGTGCGTGTCGTGTTGCCGCTGCGATTGACCGGGGGGTTGGCCGAAGCCGGGCATCTGGCTCAGGCCGACCTCTAAGATCTTGGGGTAAAGCTGGGTTAATCCCGCTCCCGAGCTG
>DASXMC010000248.1:0-12797 GCA_036495885.1 Allostellaceae bacterium
CGTTGATGCCCTTCATCGTCGCATAGCGGCCGGGATATTTGCCCAGCAGCTGGTTCCATATGTCGAGCCCGGCCGGGATGTACCACACGCTCTGCAGCAGCGGCAGCAGCCGGTATTTCTCCGGCAGGTACGGCATCAGACAGGCCGCAGCGCGCAGACCGAGGATGGTGTGGTCGTTGTTGATCAGAGAGACTTGGCCGTCCTTGATGTTGATGTGGCTCGGCACCTGAACAAAGGGCGCCTCCGCCGCTGTCACCACGCTCAGTGCATCGCCGACCGGCCGCCCTTCTCGCGCGACCATTTGGAAGAACAGATCGGCGGTCCGCGGCTGATCGCGTTCGAGGATCGCGTCGGTTAGGGGGCCGAAGTATTTGTCCTGGCTGATTTCGGCTCGGCTCCGTAGCATCGCGGCGGTCCGTTAGTTTGAGGATCACGGTCTCAAATAGACTACGGTCCCGCTGCCGTCTCGCAAATGAGCGATGTGGTATTGGTGCTATGCCTGAAAACGGGATGGCCGGTCGCAACGTCGGCGCTCGGCAAAACCTGCTGGGTCATTTTTGCAATGCGAACAGCAGTGCCGCAGCCGTCCTGGTCACGGGCTCAATCGCCGATGCGGCAGCGATGCGAAGCAGAGCGGAGCCATGTGTTTATGGTTCCCGATCTTATGCGAGCTGCTTCATTTAAATCCAAGACCACGCAACGCCGCTTCACCCGGACCGGAGAAGGCGTCGACGATGACTGACGGTCGCAAGCACGAATTCGGGCTCGAAGGCGCGGACATCGGCCTTGGGTTGCGGCCGAAAAACATCGGCGCTCGCGTCAAGCGCATCGAGGATCGGCGCCTGCTGACGGGGCAAGGAATGTTCACGGACGATCGCCTCGTCCCGGGCGCACTACACGTCGCGTTCCGGCGCAGCGATCACGCGCATGCGCTGATCTCGAGTATCAGCACCACGGCGGCGGCAGCGATGCCGGGTGTTTGCGGCATCTACACCGCGCAAAACTTCGATGATTTGGTCGAGCCGGTGCGCGCGACATCTCGAATGAAGGATTATCACGCGACCGACCTCTATCCCTTGGCCCGAGGAAAAGTGCGCTATGTCGGTGAGCCGGTCGTCGCGGTCTTGGCCAATAGCCGGCACCTCGCGGAAGACGCGCTCGATCGGATCAAGATCGCCTACGAACCGCTCGAAGCTGTAGTCATTCCCGAGATGGCTCTCGGAACGGATGCTCCGTTGCTGCACGAAGAGGCGGGGACGAACGTCCCGGCGACGCGCGAGTTCGCCCGTGGCGATGTGGCAGCGACGATGGCGGCGGCTTCGGTGCGGGTCGGCGGCCGTTTCAGGTTTCATCGCAAGGCGCCGACGGCACTCGAAACTCGGGCCCGTCTAGCGGAGTACGATCGTGGACGCCGGCTGCTGACCCTGACCGCGTCGACGCAGATCCCCGGCATCCTGCGCGACCTTCTCGCCGATCTTCTTCAAATGCCCGGCCATAGCGTCCGCGTTGTGGCGCCCGATGTCGGCGGCGGCTTTGGCGGCAAGGCATCCCTCTACCAGGAGGAAATCGTCGTCTCGGTGCTTGCCCGTCAGCTCGGTCGATCGGTGCGCTGGATCGGCACCCGGCAGGAGGATCTTGCCTCGACGAGCCACGGCTTTGACGAAAACATCGACGCAGAGCTCGGGCTCGACCAGAAGGGCCGCATCCTGGCACTCTCGGCCGAGGTCATCGGCGATGTCGGCGCCTATTCGATCTATCCGTGGACCGCCGCCCTCGAGCCGGTTCAGGTCGTCAGCTTCATGCCGGGCCCCTATCGCGTTCCGGCCTATCGCGGGCGTGCACGCGGGGTCGCAACGTGCAAAACCCCGACCGGGCCTTATCGCGGCGTCGGGCGTCCGATCTCGACCTTTGTGATGGAGCGGCTGATCGACATGGCGGCGCGGCGGCTCGGCATCGACCCGGTGCAGCCTCGCCTGCGAAATCTGGTCCGAGCCGAGGAGTTCCCATATCGGGTGCCCTCCGGCATTGTTTGGGATCGCTCCGGCTTTGTGGACAGCTTGACGAGTGCCTGCGCCGCCATCGGCTACGCGAACTTCCGAGAGGAACAAACGAAATCGCGGGCCGAGGGACGCATCTTCGGCATCGGCATCGCCATCTACGCCGAATTGACCGGGATCGGCTCGCGCATCTCCGCCGCACCGGGGATGCCGATCAACACCGGGACGGAAACGGCCACAATCCGCCTCGACTCGACCGGGGCAGTGACCGGCAGCTTTGGGGTTGCCGCACACGGCCAGGGACTTGAGACGACGCTCGCGCAGGTAATTGCCGATGAGCTCGGTGCCCGCATCGAGGATATCCAGATCCTGCAGGGCGACAGCGCCGTTGTTGCGCACGGTACCGGGACCTATGCGAGCCGCAGCGCAGTGCTCGCCGGCGGCGCGGCAACGTTGGCGGCGCGCCTGCTCAAGGAGAAAATGATCCGAGCAGCCTCGCACCTTCTCGAGGCGTCCGCCGAGGACGTTGACGCTGCCGACGGACGGGGTTTTGTCATCGGCACCGACCGCAGCCTGACATTCCGGGAGATCGCGAAAGCAGTTTATTCCGAAATCGGCCGCCTACCGAGGGATGCGCGCGGGGAGTTGGAAGTCACCAAGGTTTACGATCCCTATTTCGGCACGACGACATGCGCGACCCACATCGTGGCGCTGGAGATCGACCCGGAGACCTACAAGGTGACACTCAGACGCTATGTCGTCGCCGAGGATTGCGGGCGTGTGATCAACCCGATGATCGTCGAGGGCCAAATTCACGGTGCCGTTGCCCAAGGTATCGGGGCGGCGCTTTCGGAGGAGGTAATCTATGATGACATCGGCCAGCTGCTGACGGCGAGCCTTGTCGACTATGCCATCCCGGTCGCGAGCGAGGTGCCGCCGATAACGACCCTCCATCTCGAGACCGAATCGCCAACCACCGTTGGTGGTTTCCCCGGCATGGGCGAAGGCGGGACGATCGGCGCCCCGGCGGCTATCGCCAACGCGCTTGCCGATGCGCTGGCCCCGATCGGCGCCAAGATTTTCGAATTGCCGATGACCCCGGAGCGCCTGTTTCGCCTGGTCGAGAACGCCAAGAGAAGGCGAGCGAATTCCCGTTAGCGGCGATTCGCCGGTTTGTGCGCGGCACCGTTCGTTGACGTGTAAGGCTGGTGGCTGCCAGACCCTTTATAGGGCGTCGCTTTGAAGCTTTTACTGCGGTCGCGCCGCAATTAGTTCCGCAGCTGTCGTATATGATTTCGCTGGAAGAGGAGCAATTGAAGTCCAACCGGCATCCAGCAGCAAATAAAGCGAGAGGAGATTCTCAAATGGCAGATGCGGCCAATAGTCGAGAGATTGAGACGAGACCCGTCCGTCCAAACGGACCACTGGCGCCGTCGCGCCCGGGCGAGGCAATGCGTCGCCTCGCCGAGCTGACCCGTCCGCCGAAACCCGATGGCGAGAACCGCTGTCTGAGCGTCGGCGCCGGGATCACTCTCTCAGGTGAAGTCAATTCCTGCGACAGGCTGTTCATCGAAGGCAGCGTCGAGGCCAACCTGACGAACTGCCGCAGAATCGCGATTGCCGAGAGCGGCTTGTTCAAGGGTTCCACTTCGATCGAAGAGGCTGAGGTAAGCGGCCGCTTCGAAGGCAATCTGGTTGTACGCAAGCGGCTGCTGATCAAGGCGACCGGCCGGGTCTCGGGGACGATACGCTACGGCCAGATAGAGATCGAACGCGGCGGTCAGATCTTCGGCGACATCCAGGCGCAACCGGCTGACGAATTGGGCGAGGTTACGGCGAACGTCCATCCAGACTTGCCGGCGACATACGAAGACCGCGCGCTGGGCGGCTTCATAGCTTCCGCATCGGATAATCGCCCGGGCGTTTTTTGAGTTGATTACGCGGGAACAGAGCACTGTGTGTAACAGTGCCGAGTCGCGCAGATCACCCGGGGATCAGACGAGGTTGCTGCGGGCTCGGCTGGGGTTCACAGCTTGAGTAGGCGGCGGGCATTGCCGTTCAGCAGTTTTTCGGTGTCTTCCGGGCCGAGCGGCAGCGTCTTGAGCCATTCGGTGCCGGGCGGGTTTTCGGCAAATGGGTAATCGACCGAGAACAGGATGCGGTCGACGCCCATCTCCATCATGCTGCACAGGAGTGCTGTATCCGAAAAGAACCCGCTTGTCGTGATCCAGAAATGCTCGCAGAAAATGTCGCGGAAGGTCTTCTCCTTCATCGTCGCGCGCAGCCCATGACTGATGCGCCAGAGTAGAAACGGCAATCCCTCGCCCATATGCCCGAGGATGATCTTCAGGCCGGGATAGGCATCGAACACGCCACTCAAGACAAAGCGCAGGCCCTGCGTCGCGGTCTCGACCGTGAAGCCCCACGCGGCACGCAGGATACCAGGATGCGCCTCTGCGTAATCCTTGTAATAGGCCTCGATGACCGCAGGGTGCGGCAACGCCGGATGGATATAGATCGGCACGTCGAGTGCCGCAGCCCGCTCCCAGATCGGCCAGAAGCGTTTGTTGTCGTGAAAGACGCCGCCGGTCATGCCGTTGACCATCGCACCCTTGAAGCCGAGCTTGGTGACGGCGCGCTCGAGCTCGTCGGCTGCGGCCCGCGGGTTGGCGGTCGGCAACACGGCGAAGGCGGAAAACCGATCCGGATAGCGCTGCACCGCCTCATGGAGCCGGTCATTGGTGCGGCGCGCCAAGGGCGGCCCGGTTTCGGCGTCGACCGCCTGCAGCCCGGGGATCGAATGCGACAGGACCTGCAGATCGATGCCGGCCTCGTCCATCTCGCGCAGGCGCAGCGCGCCGAGGTCGTCGAGCCGTTCGACAATGTCGCGACCGGCGCCGGGACCGCCGCCGAGCTGCTTGACCTCGGGGTCCTGGTAATGCTCTTCGAGTGCGATGATGTAGGGCTTTTTTGCCACTCCCGTCCTCCCTTTTATGCCTGTTGCGCGTCGGCCTGGATGGCCGAGATCGCGCGGAGATTAAGTGCCGCTCGGCCCCAGGATCAAGAGCGGATGGAGGAGGAACGCGATAACCGCGAGCTCGCCGTTTCGGTAAAAGCTAGAAGCCGCGGACGCGCTCGATTTTCTTGCATTCCCTGTCCAACCTCAGGTCGGATCGACGTAAAGTACCGATGCGAACCGATCGTGCGCTGAAGCAAAAAATCATAAGGTCGTGCACCCGATACCCAGATTCAGTCTCCTGTCTTGGGTAGCGACTACGAGGATGCTTGGGCCAGATGAGAGCCGGCCCTATATGCCGCCTTTACTCTTCGGGTGGAAGTTCTGTCTGGAGAACTTATCAGCAAATCGTTTTATTATGCCTGCCCGATTTGGGCGGTGATTCGAGGTTGGATCATGGCTCTATTGGAGTCGACAAGCCACCGGACGCGAGCTGGCGCCGTATCGCACGCAGTAAACCAGCCCGACCGCTTTCCCGGAACCGGGAAGCGCCGGCAAGCTTGGCTGGAGAACCTCCGCGAGGTCGGCGGCACAATGCTGACCCTGATGCTGGTCGCTATTGGCATCGTGGTGTTGCGATACCTTCTTGTTTTTGCTTATGGTTTGCTGCATTAGCGTCGCGGCCAATGACCTTGCATTTGCAAATCTGCTGCGATGATCGCGGCAGCTGGAGCGTCCACGGCTTGTTGCCGCAGCCGACGCGAAACCTCCCGAGCCTGTCGGCCAGCATCGACTACGCACGCCGGCAATGCGGTGCAGCACCGGCGACGATCGAGCTGATGATCGACGGCTTCTATGCAGTCGTCCACCAGCAAGAAGGCTGGCCGCGACAGCTCGTCGGCCCTGAAACCGCCGCCCCTTTATCGACCGCAGAAGCCGCCGATACCGGCAGCTCGCGGTCCTTCACGCGATTGCGCCAATGGCTCGGGATCGCCGCGTGACCTTCGCACCATCTCACGAGCCCGCAGCGGCGGCCTGTTCGTCGTCCTCTCGGTTCATTGCCATGCGCGTTTCGGCCACCCGATTGATAATGGCACCAGCATCGGGATTTGCTGCGACAAAGCGATCGAAATCGGATTTCCGCAGCACGAGAAGCTGGCAATAGGTCAGTGCGACGATATCAGCCTGACGAGGCTGTCCGGTCAGCAGCGCCATTTCGCCGAAAAATTCGCCGGTCCCAAGCCGGATATGCCGGTGCTGCAGCCTCACCTCGAGCGCGCCAGAAGCGATAAAGAAGACGGCGTCGCCGCGCGCGCCCGCGCGAAAGATCAGCTCGTTCGGAACCGTGAAGCGGGGCCGGAGCAGCCTGACGACCCGGTCGAGCTGCGTTGCGCTTAATCCCCCGAGAAGATCGAGCCGCTCGATCAGGCGCCGCGTATCTAAACCCAGATCGAAATGCGGGCGCGGATCGGCGTTGTGACCGGCGGCGACACCGCGATTCAGATCCTCGAAAAGCTCCTGCGGGATCAGCCCGTCCTCAAACAAGGTCTGGTATCGCGCGGTTTCCTGGCGCAGGGCAGATTGGCGAAGAAACCGTACTTCGAGATCTGCCACGTAGTCAGGGTATTGGCGGCGCAGTGCGTCGAATGCATTCGCCAAATCCTGCCGCCGATGCTCAATGATTTCGCCGGTGAGCTCGATGATACGCTCGCCAAAGAGCGGGCGAAGCCGCTCCTTGGCAAATTCCGCAAGCCGGTCGGTGAGCAGCTGAGTCATCAACAGCAGTTCGACTCGGGCGGCCAAACGCTCGGCGAGCAGTCGCTGAACCCGGAGCCGCCGGTAGAGCCAGTAGGCAATTCGGAATGTCGGCGGAAATGCCAGAATGTTAGCCGCGGCTCTTTGATACCCGAGGCGACCCTCGGCGCGAGCGGCGTCAAGAACGGTATCTGCGCTGTGCAGCAACATTTGCACGGTCGCCGGCGGCGCCATCCGGGCAGCGCGAATTTCGAGAGCAAGCGCCCGCTCCTGGGTGGCCAGCGCGACCAGAGCGATGCCCAGCCGGTCGCGCTCGGTCAACCTTTCCGCGGCGTTGCGAATATTGGCCGCCGTTGTCCAGTCCTGATAGGGTTCGATGATCTTCTCGACCGCGGCGGGTGCCAGCCGATGGCCTTCGGCAAGGCGGCGCACCGAATCGCAGACCTCGGCGTACGACAAGGCAAGAATTCGGTCGCGCAACACCTCGTTTCGTGCCGAGAGCCGGTTGATTCCGAGAAGCGCGATAATTAGACGTAAGGTTGTGCCGTTGACGAACAACGTGAACAGCACGAGGCCGGTTGCGAGTACCGCAACAAATCGTTGAATTTGCGGATCGAGATTGCGGTTCTCGGTGACCGCGAGCGCCAGCACGAGGGTGAGTGCGCCACGCAATCCGCCCCAAGCCATCGCGAGCTTGTAAGCGCTACTGATCGGCTGGGTCAGGCGCAGGCGTTCGAGCGGCGGCATAAGCCCGAACAGCACCAGAAGGCGGGCGAGGAATGCCGCTCCGACGAGCACTGCCAGCAACCCCAGATCGTGCAGGCCGACATGCCCAAGCAGTCGCGGCACCAGAATAGAGGCGAGAATAAACACTAAAGAGCGCGCCCAAAATGCGATCTGGTCCCACAGATCACATAAAGACGACCAATTGTTCGGAGCAATTCGAGAACGGCCGAGGGCACTGACGGTGAGCCCCGAGCCCAGGACAGCGACGACCCCCGATACATGAAGCAAGCGGTCGGCGGCAATAAACACTCCGTAGGCGAGCGCCAAGGTCAGCGTGCCTTCGGCGAGCCGATCTTCGCCGACCCAGGGGACAACCCCGATCAACACTCGGCCCGCCAAGAAACCCAGCACGCCGCCGCCAGCAAATGACAAGAAAAACTCGCGCAGCCGGTAGCCGATTTCGGGTTGGCGAGCGGCAACGATCATTCCGAGCAAGACGGCAAACAGCGCTATCGCGGCCGCGTCATTGAGCAATGCCTCGCCCTCGACCAGCCGGGCGAGGCGGCCGGGAGCGCCGACATCGCGGAAAATCGCAATCACTGCAGCCGGATCGGTCGTCGCGACAATGGCGCCGAGCAGCAAGCAGACGACCAGCGGCACCCCGGCAATTGGCCACAACGCCAACCCGATTACCGCGGTGGTGACCAAGGTCGCGACGATCGCCAACAGCAAGATCGCTGCCGCATCCTCGATCACTCGGCGCACATCGGTGGCGAGGCCCGCCTCAAACACCAAGAGCGGCAGGAAAACGTAGATGAAGGTGGTGGAATCGACCGGCAAGGCGGCAAAAGCATCGGCCAGAACATCCGTCCCCCGGGCCCATCCGAATTTGGCAAGCAACACCGGGAAGCCACCCAAAGCCACCCCGACCACCGCCAGCAGGACGGGAGGGGGCAGCTTCAGACGGGCAGAGAGCGGCTGCATCAGACCGACGACCACCAGCAGCACGGTGATGACCAGCAAGACAAAAGGGGTGTCGATCATTGGCATCGTGATTTGCTGGAGCCGGAAAGCGCGCCCGGACGCGGCGGTTCTACCGCGTTCCAGTCTAGATCACGAGTGTCGATAAGAATTGCGCCAGGTATTTCAGGGCGAAAAAGGCCACCACCTCGTCCCAACCATTCAATGAGGGACCGGCAACCGGCTCCCGGCGAACCAACGCGACTAGCCCCGAAAAAAAGCCGTACCAGAAAGCGCACAATGCTACTTCGGCGAACATGTCGATCCGATATCGCGCGGCCAACAACATTGAGAACGGGAACAATACAAGGAGCTTGAAGCTGAAGATCCGAATCCGCGATCGTGACAACGGGTCAAGAGCATCCAGGAGCCCCGATTGCGACTTCATGAACATGTTACCCTCACCATTGAAACTATGCCACGGCCGGTACACCGAATGAGTAACTTGCGGCGCTCGAGGTCACTCGAACCGGTGGCGTTGCCTCGAACTGGTCTGATGAAAGAACAACTGCGAGGATCACATTATCGGGCCGCCATCGGGCGGGAGGGTGCTGCGCGGACAAGCCCGGGGCGCAGTCGCTTTTCGCCGAGAAACAGCAGGATCGGCGAGGCGATAAAGATCGAGGAGGAGGTGCCGACCACGATCCCGAAGATGATCGCGAGCGCCAAGCCCCGCAGCGCCTCGCCGCCGATCACCGCGAGCGGCAGCGCTGACAACAGCACCGTCAGTGAGGTCGCGACCGTGCGGCCGAGGGTCTGGTTGATGCTGAGGTCGATCAACTGGCGCAACGGCATTGTCCGATGCTTGCCAAGGTTCTCCCGGATGCGGTCGTAAACCACGACCTTGTCGGTCACCGAATAGCCGATCAAAGTCAGCAACGCCGCAACCGAGGTCAGATCGAACTGGATCCGGGTGACCCCAAAAAATCCGATTGTCTTGGTGATGTCGAGGATCAGCGTGGCGACGACGCCAACGCCAAACTGCCATTCGAAGCGAAACCAGATGTAGATCAAGACCGCGACGAGGGCGAGGCCAGTAGCGAGCAGCCCGTTGCGGAAGAGCTCGGCGCTTACCGTGGCGCCAACCACCTCGATCCGGCGGATCTCGACCTTTGGAAGCGCCTTGGCAACCTGGGCTGCAATCCGGTTCTGCGCGCTCTCTGCTCCGGTTTTGTTCTCGAACCGCACAAGAACGTCATCGGGCGAGCCAAATTCTTGCACGCGCAGATCGCCATAGCCGAGCGGCGCGAAAGCGGCGCGGATGGCATCCGGTTGTAGCGCCTGCGGGCCGCGCAGCTCGACCAGGACGCCGCCGCGAAAATCGACGCCGAGATTTAGCCCCGGGTAAAAGAAGAGAACGATCGACAGCGTGCTCAGCACGGCCGAGACGATCACCCCGGCAAAGCGACCGCGCATGAACTGGATTTTGGTGTCGTCAGGGACCAGGCGAAGCGGACGCAAAGGCGGTTCCTTTCGAATCAAGCGCGGAGCCGGCTGACGTCTTCCGCCCTTTGCCGAGGCGTGCGGTTGCGCCGGAAGCCAGCACTCCGTTCCCTGATCCTGATGAAGAGATAGGGCAGTACCACGAACAAAAAGGCGGCGATGTAGAACCAGCCGATCGCAGGCTGGTCCACCCAGGAATATCCCGGATGGCACCATGAGACCGCTTCGCCCCGCAGCAAATGGCGCTGGATCGCCTGCGCTTCGCCGAGGTTTCGGGCCTGCGTCAGCTGGCTAGCTGCGACCCGCCAGCCACGTGCAGCGGCGCTCACCCCCGCAACCGAGAAGCCCGGATCTGCAGACCCGGAATCACCGTGGAAGAGGCAGACCACCACTTCCGTCAGCTCATTTCGAGAGATTGCTCCGACTTGTGCCAAGCTTTGAATAAAAAATCGAGATCGGTCCCGGCAAGCTTTCGTAAAGAGATCGTAAAGCACAAACCCGGGTAACGTTCACGGAGATCTGGTGTCAACGATAATAGGGTCGGTAGCCGTCCCGAAATCGTGTCGCTGGGCAAAGCGGTTCAGCATCTTGAGCAATGTCGATTTCGCGACCGGTGTGCGGGATCGCAGCTTCGCGAGCAACTTTGGGTCTGCGTTCAAAGACCGGCTCGCCTCGATGTCCGACGAATAGTGCCGGGAAATCAACTCCGGCCATTGTGGGCATACAAACCAAGCGCGACTTTTCTTCTTGCTCATCGGAGTGTTTCCTGATCCCGAGAGCACCAAGCCCCTGCCGTCCTTCGCGTAATCGGAACAAAGCCTTCATAGTTTTGTGGGTCCTCGATTTCTATCGTCGGCGGATCGAGTGCCACAACCGGGAACGGTCGGCGCAATCGAGGGCTGCGACGATGACGCAGCACCACTATCAATTGCTCGCCGTCGGGATGCGCGATGCAGCCGACAAAGCAGCCGGACAGCACACCGCGGGGCGATCGCGTCTGCACGCGCCTGATATATCGGGCCATGGCATCAAATCCGCATAAACTCGCACAGCGCTCACGTCACCGACCTTGCACTGCGGTCGGATGGGGGATGATCCGGAGATCGATCTTCGACGAGGCACGCGGCAACACCCCAATCGCGCAGGCACTCGATCGCTATCTCGGCTTCTTCGCGCGGAATTTGTCGAACCCTGGCACCACTGGTGACGCTGTGGTGGACTTTGAGCCCCAATGCCTCGGCAGCGGTTTGGCCGTTGGCGGGGATGGCGATGTCGACGAGATCGGCCATTCGGATCTCACTATCTCGGATTGATTTCAGCCTTGGGCGCGCCTCGCGTCGGCGGCCATGCCGCTGTTCAGGACTTCGATCGCGCCAGGTTGGTCCTATATGGGCAATACTCGTATAAAGAATCCATGCGAAATCGGCTGCAATCGCAATGCGACCCGATACCCATCTAAAGATTGTGTAACTCAGTACAGATGATTGGATTGCATCGCCAATTGCTCGGTGGCCGGACCCAGCGACAGGGCGGACAGAAAGGTCAGCCCGCCGACGATGACGATGACAGCTGAACCGCAGCGTGCAGATGCGGTTTCAATCCAAAATTTCGAGACGGATTTCCGGCCTCGCGCATAAAGATCGAATAATTGGCCTCGCAAACTAACGTCACGCCAAAAGAAAAGGGCAGCGCCGTCAGCCGGCGCTGCCCCCCGTGGGACTCCGGTCAGTCGGCGGCGGCGCCGGTCGGGGTCTGCGCTGCCGCGAGCACGGCGGCGGCCTGTTTGGCGACACGCGTTCCCTCAAAGAATTTCGGGTTCTGCGTGCCCCACAGACGCACCGCATTCTCGAAGGTGAAGTCGCGGAAGTCGCCCTTGGTGATGTGGCCGTCTTCGACCAGCTCATAGGCTTCGGGCAATGGGTGGCGCATGTCGATCACGTCGAAATGCCCGATGTCCGAGCTGAAGATCGCGTTGAGCTTCGACCCGAACGGGTTGGCGCGGCCGAACGCAGTCGCGTTCATGCGGTCGTCGGCCTCGCAGCCGAAATAATAGGGTTTGGCGTAGAGATCGACCCAGTCTTCCTTGCGAGCGATTTTGCACGCCGAGAAGTCGTCGATATCCCCGATCCCGCCGGTAAGAAAAGCCTGCTCGGGATCGGGGAGACCGCCGCGCTCGCGCAACGCCGCAGCAATGTCGCTATAGCCGTATTTCTCGACCATGCTCATCAATTGCGCGCGGTCGAGCTTGTCGGGATGCATGCGCTCCAATGCCTTGGCACTGCGCCGCTCCCAATGCTCGATCAGATCGCCAAAGAGCTGGCTCGCCCAACCGACCCCGCCTTCGAGAAACGCAAAACGCAATTGCGGGAAGCGGCGGGTGACACCACCCAAAAAGATCGCCTTGGCGGTCGCATGCCCGGCCGCGGCGAAATGGCCGATGTGGTTGTAGCAGAAATTGGTCGGCGACAGCCGCAGGCCCTGGTTGCTCGCCGCACTGTGAAAAGTGGGGGCGATGCCCAATTCGACGCATTTCGCCCAGACCGGGTCGTAGTCGTATTCGCTGTCGAGGCCGAGGACGTCGTACCACACCGCAAAGCGTGCGGTGTCGGGGTCGTTGGCGGCGGCGGCCGGCACCTTGCGGGCCATGTTGCTGCCGAACATGCCGACCTTCGAGCCCAATTCTTTCGTGACGAATTCGAGCTCGGCGATGGCCTCGTCGGGGGTGTGCATCGGGATGATCGCCGCCGGGGTCAGCCGGTCGCCGAGCCCGCCGAAATAATCGGCCGAGACGATGTTGTAGGCGCGGATCACGGCACGCCTTGTGGCGTCGTCCTGAATGCGCGGAAAGCGCAGCCCCGCGGTCGGATAGACGATCACAAAATCGAGGCCCAATTCGTCGA
>DASXMC010000249.1:0-3254 GCA_036495885.1 Allostellaceae bacterium
AGCGGCTCAGGCAAGACCGCTGGCGCATTGTCGCTGCTGCGACTGATCCCGGACCCACCGGGACGGGTCACGCAGGGCGAGATCCTGTTCGCGGGGCGCGACCTGCTGCGGCTGTCGCGCGAGGCGATGCGCCAGGTGCGCGGCGGCGATATCGGCATGATCTTTCAGGAGCCGATGACCTCGCTGAACCCGGTGCTGACGATCGGCCGGCAGATCACCGAAACCCTCGAGCAGCATCGCGGCGCCAACCGGGCCGCCGCGCAGAAGCGTGCGGTCGAGTTGTTGGGGCTGGTTGGGATCGCCGATCCGATGCGGCGGCTAAAGCAATACCCGCACCAGCTGTCAGGCGGCATGCGGCAGCGGATCATGATCGCGATCGCGCTCGCCTGCGACCCCAAACTGATCATCGCCGACGAGCCGACCACCGCGCTCGACGTAACCATCCAGGCCCAGATCCTCGAACTGATGAAGCAGCTGACGCGGCGCCTCAATTTGGCGCTGATCATCATCACCCACAATCTCGGGGTGGTCGCACGCTACGCCAACCGGGTCAACGTCATGTATGCCGGCCGCATCGTCGAGAGTGGGCCGGCAGCGGCGATCTACCACGACCCGCGTCATCCCTATACGATCGCGCTGCTACGCTCGGTGCCGCGACTCGACCGCCCGCGCCAGGCGCGGCTTGATCCGGTCGAGGGCCAGCCGCCCGATTTGACCCGACTCGACGGGGGCTGCTCGTTTCGGCCGCGCTGCCGGTTCGCGATCGAGGTTTGCGCCCGAAAGCGGCCGGCGCTCGAAATGGCGGGGCAGGGGCCGCATCTCGCCGCCTGCTTTCGCAGCCGCGAGACCGGAAGCGAGGTGACCGCGGTGCAGGCGCGGCAAGCGGCGGGCGGCGTCGCCGGGTCCTCAGCGGGAAAGGGGGAGCGGAGGAAACGATGACAGTCGGATGGGGTATATGGGCGGCAGCTCTCGGCGCGCTCCTCGCCACCGCGGCAATCGCGGCGCCAGCGACCGAAGAGGAAGCGCCCAAGCGTGGCGGGACCCTGACCTATATGATCCCGGCGGACGCGCCGCCGAGCTTCGACGGGCACCGCGAAAGCACTTATGCGACCGTACATGCAATCGCACCCTTTTACAGCCTCCTGGTTCGCATCAACCCGGACAATCCATCCTCGACGACGGATGTCGTCTGCGATTTGTGTACTGAAGTCGCGCAGCCGACCGGCGGCGGCAAAACCTACGCTTTCAAGATCCGCGACGGCGTCAAATTCACTGACGGCTCGCCGCTGACCGCCCAAGACGTCGCCGCCAGCTTTAACGAAATAGCGTTTCCGCCGAAGGGCGAGTTGAGCGCGCGCGCCGGCAACTACCTGATGATCGACAAGATCGAGGCGCCCGACCCGACGACCGTCGTCTTCCACTTGAAATTCGCAACCAGCGCGTTTCTGCCGGCGCTCGCCGACCCGTTCAACTGGATCTACGAGAAGTCGATCCTGGACAAGGACCCGCGCTGGTACGAGACGCACGTGATGGGCTCGGGGCCGTTCAAATTTGTCGCCTACGAGACCGGCCAGTCGATCAAGGGAGTGAGGAACCCGGATTATTATGTCAAGGGGCTGCCCTATCTCGACGGGTTCACCGGTATCTTTGCTGACAAGCAGGCGGTGCGGGTCGCCGCGATCCGCAGCGATCGCGCGGCGATCGAGTTCCGCGGCATGCCGCCGGCGGCGCGCGACGAGCTGGTAAGCGCCCTCGGCGACAAGATCACGGTGCAGGAAGGCGATTGGAACGTCGGCAGCGCGGTGACGCCGAACCACAAGAAGAAACCGTTCGACGACCCGCGGGTGCGGCGGGCGCTCAGCCTGGCGATCGACCGTTGGGGCAGCGCGCCTGGATTGTCCAAGATCGCGATCGTCAGGACCGTTGGCGGCATCGTTTTCCCCGGCTCACCCTTGGCGGCGACCAGGGAAGAGCTCGAGCAGATTCCCGGCTATTGGCCGGACATCGAGAAATCACGGGCCGAGGCGAGACGTCTGCTCAAAGAAGCGGGGGCCGAGGGGCTTTCTTTCGAGCTTCTCAATCGCAATGTCGACCAGCCCTTCAAATACGTCGCCACCTGGCTGATCGACCAGTGGAGCAGAGTCGGGCTGCGCGTTACCCAACGCGTCGAGCCGACCGGGCCATGGTTCGAGGCGATGCGCAACGGCAAGTTCGATGTCGTGCTCGAGGCCCCCGGCCATGGGCTGGTCAACCCGCTGCTCGATGTCCAGAAGTTACTGCCGGAATCAGTCGACGCCGAGAACTACGCGCGGTACTCGGACGACACAGAGGTCGCCCTCTACCAGCAGATGCTTCATGAAACCGATCCGGCTAAACAGCGTGTCTTGATGCGCCAGTTGGAAAAACACCTGCTCGGTGACCAGGCGCATGAGATCTGGTTGTTGTGGTGGTACCGGATCGTGCCGTACCGCTCTTATTTAAAGGGCTTTAAGATCGCCCCGACCCATTTCATCAATCAGGATCTGGCGAGGATCTGGCTGGATAAGTAAACGGACCAATTGTGAGCGCAGCGCCATTAGCGTGAGCCGGAGGACGACAAACAACGCGGTAGTAGGGAGACGAGAATGTACATTCGGATAGTGGCCTTGGCCGCGATTCTAGGGGTGACGGCGTTTTGGGCGGCAGCTGGGCAGGACGAGGAAGCGCCCAAACGTGGCGGGACCCTGACCTATATGATCCCGGCCGACGCGCCGCCGAGCTTCGACGCGCACCGCGAGGAGACTTATGCGACGATCCATGCGGCGGCGCCGTTCTACAGCACTTTGATCCGCGCCAATCCGGACAATCCGGACAAGACCGACGATCTGGTCTGCGATTTGTGCACGACGATGCCGCAGCCGACCGACGGCAGCAAGACCTACACCTTCAAGATCCGCGATGGAGTTAAGTTCGCCGACGGCTCGCCGCTGACCGCCGAGGACGTGGCGGCTAGCTGGAACGAGATCATCCTCCCGCCAAAGGGCGTTCTCAGCGTGCGGCAAAGCAATTTCGTCATGGTCTATTCTGTCGCGGCGCCCGACCCGTCGACGGTTGTGTTTCGTCTGAAATTCGCAACCGATGCGTTTCTGCCCGCGCTTGCCGACCCCTACGCCTGGATCTACGAAAAGAAGATCATCGACAAGGACCCGCACTGGTACGAGAAGAACATCATGGGCTCGGGCCCGTTCAAGTTCGTCGACTACCAGGTCGGCCAG
>DASXMC010000250.1:0-2249 GCA_036495885.1 Allostellaceae bacterium
CGGGGACGGGAAATCCGAATGTCGGACGCCAAATCACAGCTTTACCGGGATCTCAGCGTACAACTGCGGGCGTTGCTGGACGGCGAAAGCGATTGGGTCGCCAACGCCGCCAACATGGCGGCGCTGATCTGGCACGGCCTCTCTGATCTGAACTGGGCCGGGTTCTATTTCCGCCAGGGATCGGAACTGGTGCTGGGCCCGTTCCAGGGCAAGCCCGCCTGCCTGCGCATCACAATCGGTACGGGCGTGTGCGGCGCCGCGGCGGCGCAAGGTGCGGCGGTGGTGGTGCCCGATGTACACGAATTTCCGGGCCATATCGCCTGCGATCCGGTCTCGCGCTCGGAGCTGGTGGTGCCGTTGGTGGATCAAGGGGCAGTGTTGGGCGTGCTCGATCTCGACAGCCCGGTACCGGCTCGCTTCGACGAGGCCGACCGCGCCGGCTGCGAGGAGCTGGCGGCGCTGTTTGTTGCCCACCACCGCCGTCCCGCGCTGGCGGATGTCGGCGACATTGATCCCGCCTCGGGATGCCGGCTGCCATTGCCGCAGCGCGACGAGCTCGATGAGGAGGGCCGCCTTATTTACGATCGCCTCGCCGATCCCGGCGGCGGAACCTTGCGCGGGCTGCGCGGGCCGGGCGGCATCCAATTGCACAGCCCCGAGCTGGCGCGCCGCTCGCGCCCGGTCAATCATTACCTGCGCTACGAGTCGGGGCTCGGCGGCCGGGTGCGCGAACTGGCGATCCTCGCGACCGCGCGCGAACACGACAGCCGATTCGAGTGGGCCGCGCACGAACCCGCCGCCCTCGCCGAGGGCATCTCCCCCGAAATCATCGACCTGATCCGCTGGCGCAGCCACACTGCCGGCCTCGCCGAGCCCGACGCCATCGTCATCGATCTCGCCCGCGAAATGTTCGCGGCCCGCCGGGTTTCCGCGGAGACCTACGCTCGCGCCCTGGCGCTGTTCGGCAGCCGCCGGCTCGTCGATCTCGTGGCACTGATGGGCAATTACGCCGCGACCGCCGCGCTCTTGACCACCTTTGCCATGCAGCCCGACGAGGCCCCCCCCCCATCCTTGCCAAATCTATCGTTCCACACCCGCTGAGCCGGGTTGGTGTGCGGTCGATTCGATCGCCGCAGAATAGAGCCGGATCCGCCGGGTCGCCGGCAGGCCTTCAAGTCGAAATTTACGAAGGGCGAGCGCCTCTGCGTTGGGTGATGTTTTCACGTCCAGCCGCCGATTTGGATGCGCGCGGCGCCGGTCTCGACCGACGCTCGGCACAATTCTACTGTTGCGAGAGAATCTCGTTGCGGCATAGTTAATAAAAACGCAAGATCATTCTGCGACGCTGCAATCCGGGGGACGATGCCGTCGGACCCGGGATCAGTTTGGGGGAAAGTACATTGCTTACAAAATCGGGGCCGAAACTGGGGCCGATTTTTGCTGCGCTGATTTTTTCTGGGCTAATCGTGGGAGCATGCTCCGGCACCCCACCAATCCCGCCGCCGTTGCCGGCGGTCAATGTGCCGAACAATATTGTCCCGGGGCAGGGCATTGATCTCGTTACCGATGTCAGCGAGAGGCTGGACGAGGTGAAACAAAACCGGCTCGATTTTGTCGCCCGCTATTATCGCCCGCCGGAATCCCGATGGCCGGCACTTTCGGTGGGCGAGGCTCAACTATTGTCGGGTCTGGGGGTAAAGATCGTCGCGGTGTGGGAATGGCATTCACGCTATGCGACGCACTTCAACTATTCCACCGGTTATGATGACGCGGTCATGGCGTATGGGCAGGCCAAGGCGGTCGGTCAGCCCGCAGGCAGCGCCATCTACTTCGCCGTCGATTTTGATGCGCGGTCGCTGGCACCTATCGACGAATATTTTCGCGGCGTTGCCGCCGGTTTAGCCGCGGCGAGCGGCGGAAATGCGGATTATACGATCGGCGTCTACGGTTCGGGCGCGGTTTGCGGCGCGATCAAGCAGGCGCATCTGGCACAGTATACCTGGTTGTCGAACTCGAGCTCCTGGGCCGAGTCGATAGGCTATGACGACTGGAACATCAGGCAAGGCGGCCGCTCGCTGCCACTGTCGTTCAACCACGATTTCGACGAAACCAAAGACGAGTACGGAGGATTTCTGCTCGCCGGCTACGGCGAACCCGCTTCCGCGGGCATTGGCCCGCGTGATCACAACCCGCCGCAGAAACCACAAGAACAACAAGCGCAGGCATCCGCGCTGATTCCCTTACGCTGA
>DASXMC010000251.1:0-2619 GCA_036495885.1 Allostellaceae bacterium
GTCCACGGTTTCGATCGGCACCTCACTGAGCCCAAGTTCACATCGAGTAGATGCGGTCACGAGGCAATGTCGGCTGCCTCCCGCGCCCGGTTCCGCAGTTGGCCGGAGAGGATCGCAAGCGTACCGCCGAAGACGATCGCGTAACTGACCAGCCACAACCCCATCGCTTGCGGGGTGCGGATGTCTGCGGCCGTAGACAAAACCCCCCAGCCTGCCGACAGGCCGCCAGCCAGGATCAGCAGCCAGCGTCCGTGCGAACGCGACAGCCGTCGCGCAGCGGCAATCAACAACGCTCCGGTGAGGATCGCCCAAACACTGGTTATCCGGATCAACGGAGTGATCGCGATCGCCGGCCAGGCCAGCAGGACAGCTGCTGCCGCCAGGTTGAACGTCCCCTCCAGCATAAGGCTCCACCAGCGCTCGCCGCGGCGTGCCGCCCGTGCTCCCGCGGCAACCGCAAATGCGCCATCGGCGGCGAGATAGGCAATAAACATCAAAACCAACGACGCCAATGTCGCCGAGGGAAACGCGACCACGGCGAGACCGAACAGACCGGCAGCGATTGCGCGCACGGCGATTGCCCGCCAATTCCGAGCAAGACCGGCGCTGGTGCGAGCACGCCGAGACACGAATGCGATCGATCCGGCGGCGGTTTGATCCCGGCGAGGGCCGATCTCGGGCTCAGAAATCCATGCCGTTGCCGGGGGGCATGGCCGGTGCGGGTTTCTTTTCCGGTATCTCTGCGACCATCGCCTCGCTGGTGATCAGCAGGCCGGCAACTGACGACGCATCCTGCAGGGCGGTACGGACGACCTTTGTCGGATCGATGATCCCGGCTTTCAGCATGTCTTTGTATTCGTGCGACTGGGCGTCGAAACCCCAATTCGCCTCGTCGCGATCGAGCAGCTTGCCGACAACGATCGAGCCTTCGGCGCCGGAATTTTCCGCGATCTGACGCATCGGGGTCTGCAAGGCATGGCGGACGATTTCAATCCCGACCTTTTGATCGGCGTTTTCGGGGTTGAGCCCGGCCACTGCTTTGGTGGCGTAAAGCAGAGCCGCACCGCCGCCGGCGACGACACCTTCCTCCACGGCAGCCTTGGTAGCGTGAACTGCATCGTCGACCCGGTCCTTTCTCTCCTTTACCTCGACTTCGGTGGCGCCGCCGACGCGGATGACCGCGACGCCGCCAGCCAGCTTTGCCAGACGCTCCTGCAATTTTTCGCGATCGTAATCGGATGTCGTGTCCTCGATCTGCTGCTTGATCTGGCGGATGCGGGCTTGGATCTCCTCCTTTTTGCCGGCGCCGTCGACGATCGTCGTGTTCTCGCGCTCGAGCCGGACGCGCCGGGCGCGCCCCAGCATGTCGAGTGTGACCTTGTCGAGAGCGATCCCAAGCTCTTCTGAGATAAACTGACCGCCAGTCACGATCGCGATGTCTTCGAGCATCGCCTTGCGCCGATCGCCGAAGCCAGGCGCCTTTACCGCTGCCACCCTGAGACCGCCTCGCAAGCGGTTGACCACCAAAGTCGCCAGAACTTCGCCCTCAACGTCTTCGGCAATGATCACCAAAGGCCGGCCCGACTGGACGATCTGCTCGAGCAGCGGCAGGAGCGTCTGCAGGCTCGATAGCTTTTTCTCGTGGATCAGGATGTAGGGGTCTTCGAGCTCGGCGACCATCTTCTCGGCATTGGTGATAAAGTACGGACTTATGTACCCGCGGTCGAACTGCATGCCCTCGACGACTTCGAGCTCGGTTGACAGTGATTTCGCTTCCTCGACAGTGATCACGCCCTCATTGCCGACCTTCTGCATCGCTTGGGCGAGCATGCGGCCGATTTCGATGTCGCCATTGGCGCTGATCGTCGCGACCTGGGCGATCTCGTCATTGGTCGAGACCTTCTTTGAACGCGAGCGAATGTCGTCGATCACGGCGTGCACCGCGAGGTCGACACCACGCTTTAGATCCATTGGGTTCATGCCGGCTGCGACCGCTTTGACACCTTCGTGAAGGATGGCCTGTGCCAGGACCGTGGCGGTGGTGGTGCCGTCGCCGGCGAGCTCTCCGGTCTTGACGGCAACCTCTTTGACCATCTGAGCACCCATATTTTCAAAGCGGTCGGCGAGCTCGATCTCCTTGGCGACCGCCACGCCATCCTTGCTGATCCGGGGCGCTCCGAAAGATTTCTCGAGGAGGACATTACGGCCTTTCGGTCCAAGCGTGACTTTGACCGCATCGGCCAGCGTGTCGACCCCGCGCAGCATTCGGTCACGCGCAGCGGTGCTGAACCGGACTTCCTTTGCAGCCATGACGCTGTTCCTTCCTTAAGCCGCGGCCGCGGTCATCTGAGCGGCCGGTTCGATGACCCCCAGAATGTCCGATTCCTTCATGATCAGCCGATCCTCGCCGTCGAGCAGTACTTCGGTGCCCGCCCACTTGGCGAAGAGCACGCGATCGCCCACCGCGACGTCGAGGGGATGAATGACTCCATCTTCGTCGCGCGCCCCCGGCCCGACGGCCAATACCTCTCCCTCGACCGGTTTTTCTTTCGCGGTATCGGGAATGATGATGCCTGCGGGGGTCTTTTCTTCGGCTTCGACGCGCTTCAACAGAACGCG
>DASXMC010000252.1:0-2757 GCA_036495885.1 Allostellaceae bacterium
GTCGCATCGGTGACCGATTCACCGAGGCTCGGCACCTTGATCTCGATCGCCACAGCGCAGCGCTCCCTCAATCAGGCGGCGAGGGCCGTGGCGACGAGTTGCGTTTGTTCTTCGACATGACGCTTGAAGAGGCCTGTTGCCGGCGATGCCGCCTCGGCGCGACCGACAAAGCGCGGCCGCTTGGCGGCGACATCGAGACGCGAGAGAACCTTTTCGATGCGGCGATCGACAAAGTTCCAAGCCCCCATGTTTTGAGGTTCCTCCTGGCACCAGACGATTTCGGCATGGCGCCATCGCGCCAACATCCGGGCGAGTGTGTTGAACGGGAATGGATAGAGCTGCTCGACCCGGACCAACGCCACCCGATCGTCGCCGCTCACAGCCCGAGCTTTCAGCAAGTCGAAGTAGACCTTGCCGGAACAGAGCACGACCCGGCGTACTCGGTCGTCCGCGGCGATCGGTCCAGAATCGTCGATGACGCGGTGAAACGAGCTCTCGGCCCCCATATCGTCGAGCCGCGAGGCAACCTCCTTGGCTCGCAGCAGTGATTTGGGTGTGAAGACAATCAGCGGCTTCCTGAAATTGCGCCGCACCTGGCGGCGCAGCGCATGGAAATAATTGGCGGCGCTCGTCAGGTTGCAGACCTGAATGTTGTCCTCGGCGCAGAGCTGCAGATAGCGCTCGATGCGGGCCGAGGAATGCTCGGGACCCTGGCCCTCGTAACCGTGCGGCAGCAGCAGCACGAGCCCGCTCATGCGCAACCATTTGGCTTCGCCGGCCGACAGGAACTGGTCGATGATGACCTGGGCGCCGTTGGCAAAATCGCCGAACTGGGCCTCCCACACGACCAGGGTCGAGGGGTCGGCGAGGCTGTAGCCATATTCGAAGCCGACGACGGCGGCTTCCGATAACGGGCTGTCGATAATTTCGAACGGCGCCTGCCCGGAGCGCACATGATTGATCGGGACATAGCGCTGTTCGTTTTCCTGATCGATCAGGATTGCGTGCCGGTGCGAGAAGGTACCGCGGCCGCTGTCCTGACCCGACACGCGCACATGGGTTCCTTCGGCGCATAGCGAGCCGATTGCCAATGCCTCTGCCGTTGCCCAGTCGATGCCGTCGCCGGTCTCGATCGCGGTGCGCTTGGCGTCGAGCTGGCGGGCGATCTTGGGGTTGAGGCGAAAACCTTCGGGGACGGTTACCAGTCCGCGGCCCAATTCGCGCAGCGACTCTATCGGGACTGCAGTATCGCCGCGGCGGTCGTCGTCGGGCGCTTCGGCAAGCCCTGTCCAGGCGCCTTCGAGCCAATCGGCCTTGTTCGGCCGGTAGCTGTTCGCTGCCGCAAATTCGTTTTCGAGCCGCTCAACAAAGCGCGCCGCCATCGCCTCGGCGTCACCCGCCGCAATCACCCCCTGCTCTGTCAGCCGTTGGGCGTAAAGCTGGCGAGTTGTCGGATGGCGGGCGATCGTGCGGTACATCAGAGGTTGCGTAAACGCCGGCTCGTCGCCTTCGTTGTGGCCGTGGCGCCGATAACAGAAGAGATCGACGACGACATCCTTGCCGAATTCGCGGCGGAACTCGGCGGCGGCCTGCGCAACCTCGACAACGGCTTCTGGATCATCGCCGTTGACATGGAAGATCGGCGCCTGCACCGCCTTGGCGATGTCCGACGGGTAGGGGCTCGAGCGCGCCGCGGACGGGGCGGTAGTAAACCCGATCTGGTTGTTGACGATGACATGGATCGTCCCGCCGGTGCAAAAACCAGTGAGCTCGGAGAGTTCGAGTGACTCGGCGACCAGCCCCTGGCCGGCAAAGGCGGCATCGCCATGCATCAGGATGCCGGCCACTTCGCGCCGGCCCTGGTCGCCGCGCTGCTGTTGCTTGGCGCGAACCTTGCCGAGGACAACCGGGTTGACCGCTTCCAGATGCGACGGGTTGGCAGCCAATGACAGATGCACGGTCTTGCCGCCGATCTCGCGATCGGCCGAGGTGCCGAGATGGTATTTGACATCCCCCGAGCCGTGGACATGCTCGGGATTGGTCGAATTGCCCTGGAATTCGGAAAAAATCGCGGCATAGGGCTTACCGACGAAATTGGCGAGCACGTTGAGCCGGCCGCGATGCGGCATGCCGATCACGGCCTCCTTGACCCCGAGTGCGATACTGCGGCGCAAGATCGCTTCGAGCGCCGGCATCAGCGACTCCGCCCCTTCGATGCCAAAACGCTTGGTGCCGGTATAACGGCGATCGAGGAAGCGCTCGAACGTCTCGGCGGTCGTCAGAATTTCGAGGATGTCTTTCCTCGCGGCGGCCGACAGGGCCGGACGGCGCCGCTTTTCGAATTTGTCCTGGATCCAGGCGCGTTCGGCCGGGACCTGGATGTGCATATATTCGACGCCGATCTTGCCGCAATAGGTTTGCCGCAGGATCGCGATGATGTCGCGCAGGCTGGCGCGGTCGCGGTCAAAGATGTTGTTGATAAAGATTTCTTGGTCGAGATCGGCCTCGTCAAAGCCGTAGCTGCGATAGTCGAGTTCGGGGTAAGGCCCGCGCTTGTCGAGCCCGAGGGGATCGAGCTCGGCTTCGAGATGTCCGCGCACGCGGTAGGCGCGGATCAGCTGCAAGACGCGGATCGAGGCGGAGGTCACCCTTTGTAAAACAGCTTGGTCGAACACCGCCGGTGCGGCGATCGGCACCGTGCCGTCATTGTCCGTCGGCACCGACTTTTCCCACGACCGCGGGCGCAGTTCGGCGAGT
>DASXMC010000253.1:0-2128 GCA_036495885.1 Allostellaceae bacterium
CGACATCGATCTCGCAAAGCGGCGAATTTGCCCACACCGCCACCCGAAACTCGCCGAGCTTTCGACGACGGGGCGCGGGCTGTTCGAGCCGCCAAGCGGGCTGCTGCAGAACGTCCGGCCCGGCGAGCACGCGGAGCGCCAAATCGAGGTCCTCGGCATAACGCGCCATTGGGCCAACCACCGAGATGTCGGTCGGCGTCACCACGCCGGCCAGCGCATGGCCGCGTGATGGGATCAGGCCCCAGCTAGGCTTATGGCCGTAAACGCCGCAGTAGTGGGCGGGATTGCGCAGCGAGCCGGCGATGTCGCTGCCTGCGCCGAGCGCGGACAATCCGGCAGCCAATGCCGCGGCTTCGCCGCCTGACGAGCCGCCCGGTCCGCGCGAGAGGTCCCAGGGGTTGTTCGTCGTCCCGTAAATGTCGTTGTAACTCTGCGAATCCATCAGCATAAACGGGACGTTGGTCTTGCCGAAGACGATCGCCCCGGCCTGCGACAGGCGATCGACGACGACCGCGTTGCTCGCTGCAATGTTGTCCTTCCACAAGGGGTTGCCGAAGGTGGTGGGCAAATCGGCGACGTTGAACGATTCCTTGACCGTCATCGGGATGCCGTGCAGCGGGCCCCACGTCTCGCCCTTGGCCAATGCCGCATCGGCGTGGCGGGCACGCTGGCGGGCAGCGTCGATATGCCAGACGATGATCGCGTTGAGTGCCGGGTTATGCTGCTCGGCGCGGGCAAGATAGAAGTCGAGCAATTCGAGGCAGCCGATGCGACGGTCGCGGATCTCAGCGGCCAGCCGGGCGGCGGAGGCAAAGGCGTGTTCGTCCATCTCGCTTTCTCTCTTGGGGGAGAATGACACCTTATCAGCGGTTCGAAGTGGCCGCCAATTAAGCTCGCAGGCGGACGGCGGTGAATCACCGAAAGGCTGATTGCAGGTCGAACCTTGACACCTGGTCTCCGCAGCATCCTTTTGGGTGGCATTCGGAAAACGACCTCGACCCGAACGAGATGTTTGACTGATGGCGCAGCGAGCGGGGACCGCCAATCTGCCTCTGCGCGGCGGACAGGTGCCCAGATGCTTGCTGATGTTCGACCGAGCGACGTTATGGCACGCCGCCGCCGAGGCCCGAGAGGCTCATTTCTCTTCGAGCGATTTTCAGTCAGACTGCATCCCCGGCAACGAGATTTGAACCTATGACCAGGACAAACCCCAGCCCCGCGACGGCACCGCAAAATACCGAACCCTTCGACGTCGTTATCGTCGGGGCAGGAATCTCCGGGGTCGGCGCTGCGTATCACCTGACCAAGCAGTGCCCCGGGACAAGCTTTGTCGTTCTCGAGACGCAGGAGAGCTTTGGCGGGACGTGGCTCACCCACCGCTATCCCGGCATCCGATCCGACAGCGACCTCTACACCTTTGGCTATCGCTTCAAGCCGTGGACTGGTGCGCCGATCGCAACCGCCGCCGAGATCCTAAGCTACATGGGCGAAGTCATCGACGAGAACGATCTTCGCGGCCACATCCGCTATCGACACGAGATCACTTCGGCGCGCTGGTCGAGCGACGAAAATCTGTGGACGCTCCAGGCCACCCGGACGGACACCGGCGAAACGGTCCACTTGACCGCCAACTTCCTGTGGATGTGCCAAGGCTACTACCGGCACTCGCGGGGCTACACGCCAGAATGGAGCGGGCTGGGGGACTACAGCGGCCAGATCGTTCACCCGCAGAATTGGCCGAAGGATCTGGACTACGCCGGCAAGAATGTCGTCGTCATTGGTTCCGGCGCCACTGCGGCGACGCTCATTCCGGCGATCGCGTCCGAATGCGGCCATGTTACGATGCTGCAGCGCTCGCCGACCTTTTTCAGGACGGGTCGCAATGCGGTCCCGATTGCTGATGAGTTGCGCGAGCTGGATATCGACGAGGCGTGGATTCACGAGATCGTCCGCAAGAAAATTTTGCACGATCAAGCGGTCTTTACCAGCCGCTCGTTCACCGAGCCGGAGGTCGTCAAGCAGGAACTCCTCGCCGGAGTTCGCGCCCATCTGGGCCCCGATTACGACATCGCAACGCATTTCACGCCGCAATACCGGCCGTGGCGGCAGCGCATCGCCTTCGTTCCGG
>DASXMC010000254.1:0-1725 GCA_036495885.1 Allostellaceae bacterium
CCATGTCGATTTTACCGGCAAGGCCAGTGCCGCGATCCAGAAGGAAATTGATCGCCATGCCGCGACCCGCGCCACAGCACCGCCGCAACGCCGCGACGCGGCGGAATAGCGTGGCGACCGGGTACCGGCGATGAAGAGCAATGCACCAGCCCGCAGTGGCCGTCATTTCCTGCAGATCCCGGGGCCGACCAATGTGCCCGACCGGATCCTGCAGGCGATCGCAATGCCGACCATCGACCATCGCGGGCCGGAATTTGCCGAGCTCGGCAAGCAGGTCGTCGCCGGCATGAAACGCGTGTTTCAGACGCAAGAGACCGTCGTGATCTACCCGTCCTCGGGCACCGGGGCATGGGAGGCGGCATTGTCGAACACATTGTCGCCCGGTGACCGGGTGTTGATGTTCGAGACCGGCCATTTTGCGAGCCTGTGGCGGGCGATGGCCTCCCGCCTCGGGCTCGACATCGACTTTGTGCCGGGCGATTGGCGGCGCGGGGTCGATCCGGCTCAAGTCGAGGAAAAGCTCGCGGAGGATCGCGCACACCGGATCAAGGCCGTCTGTGTCGTTCACAATGAAACCTCGACCGGGGTGACGAGCCGCATCCCGGAGATCCGTGCCGCGATCGACCATACACGGCACCCGGCGCTGTTCATGGTCGACACGATTTCATCACTAGCGTCGATCGACTATCGCCACGACGAATGGCGGATCGACGTCACCGTCGGCGGATCGCAAAAGGGGCTGATGCTGCCGCCGGGTCTGGGCTTCAATGCGGTCTCGAAAAAGGCGCTCGCCGCCGCCGAGAGCGCCAAGCTCGCGCGCTCCTATTGGGACTGGCAAGCGATGCGCGAGGCCGAGCATTCGGGTTTCTTCCCGTACACGCCGGCGACGAACTTGCTGTTCGGGCTGCGCGAAGCCCTGCACATGCTGCTCGAGGAAGAGGGGCTCGACGCAGTCTTTCGCCGTCATGCCCGCCATGGCGAGGCGACGCGGCGCGCGGTCGCCGCCTGGGGGCTTGAGACCCTGTGCGCCGATCCGCGCGAGCACTCGAATTCGCTGACTGCGATCGTGGTCCCCGATGGCCATGACGCGGACCGGCTGCGGGAGATCGTTCTCGACGCCTTCGACATGTCGCTCGGCACCGGTCTCGGGCGGGTCAAGGGCAAGGTCTTCCGCATCGGCCATCTGGGCTGGTTCAACGATCTGATGCTCGCCGGCACATTGAGCGGGGTCGAGATGGGCCTGCACCGCGCCGGCATCCCGCACCGTCCGGGCGGCGTCGGCGCGGCGCTCGATTATCTGCACTAGCAGCGTGTCGGGCTCGGCCGGGGCGATCTACACCCTGGCGACAGCGGGACGCTGGCCGACCGCAAGGGCGGCGGTGCGGCGGTCAGGGTCGCCGCAGCGGGTGAGCGTGGTCGAGCGGACCATGGCCGCGGCCGAGCCTGGGGGCGGTGGCGAGCGCGCGCTGGACATAGCTGCGAGCCCGGTCGACGGCGGCTTCGATTGCGAGCCCTTGGGCCAGCCCAGCGGCAATCGCTGAAGCGAGCGTGCAGCCGGTGCCGTGGGTATGGCGCGAATCAATTCGCGCGCTCTCCCATACCCGGTGGCCGGCCTGCGTGACCAGGACATCGGTCAGGATGTCACCGGGCAGGTGCCCGCCTTTCATCAAGACCGCGCGGCAGCCGAGCCGCAGCAGATCTTCACCCGCGGCGCGCATCGCCGCG
>DASXMC010000255.1:0-6307 GCA_036495885.1 Allostellaceae bacterium
GCTCGCGTCAGCGGCGAAGCAGCACCCTCGCCGGAGCGAGCAATCGTCGCGCGGTTCGGCCTTACGTAATAAAGCACAGGTGCGGCGATAAACAGCGACGAATAGGTGCCGATCACGACCCCCCAAAGCATCGCGATGCTGAACCCGCGCAGCACCTCGCCACCCAAGAACAGCAGCGACAACACCGCCAGAGCGACGGTGCTGACGGTCAGGATGGTCCGCGACAAGGTTTCGTTCAGCGCCAGATTGATCAATTCCCTGAGCTGCATGCGTGGATATTTGCGCATCGATTCGCGCACCCGGTCGTAAATCACCACCGTGTCGTTTACCGAGTAACCGGCGACGGTGAGGATGGCCGCGAGCGTCGTCAGATCGAACTCGAGGTGGAACAGCGCGAAAATTCCGACCGTGGTCACCACGTCGTGCAAAGTCGAGATCATGCCGCCGACGCCGAACTGCCATTCAAAGCGAAAGCCGATATAAACCGCGATCGCAACCAGCGCCAACGCGGTGGCGATGACGCCGGCGCGGATCAACTCGGCGCCGACGGTAGGGCCGACAACCTGGATCTGCCGGTAATCGATGCCCGGACCCAGCGCCTGGCGGGCGGCCGCGACCGCTTTTTCCTGCGCCGCGTCGCCGCCCGGTTGGCGCGGCAGGCGGATCAGAACGTCGGTCGGCGGACCGAAACCCTGCAGCGAGGCGCCCCCCAAATGCAGCGCATCGAGCTTCTGCCGCATGTCGGCAAGGTTTGCCGGGCCGGTTGTGACCCGCACCTGCATCATCGTGCCGCCGACAAAGTCGATCCCGTAATTGAGCCCGACGATCGAGAACAGACCAATCGACCCCAGCAGCAACAGCCCCGATAGGGCAAAACCGAGCCTGTGCCATCGCATAAAGTCGATTTTGGGCGTGCGGCGAACGACGATCAGCGGTCTGAGCATGGTGCAATCACAAGAGCTGGGTTGCGGTCAAATCGGCACCGCGCGCGGCTTCCAGCGCCGCACCCAGGTGACAATCAACAGCCGCGTCACCAGGATCGCCGAAAACAACGAGGTCAAGACGCCGATGCTCAGCGTGACGGCAAAACCTTTTACCGGGCCGGAGCCGAGCCAGAACATCAAGCCGCCGGCGACGAGGGTAGTGATATGGCTGTCGAGGATGGTGCCAAAGGCGCGTTTGAACCCGGCGTCGAGCGCCGACAGGATCGTGCGGCCGGCGCGCACTTCCTCGCGGATGCGCTCGTAGATCAAGACGTTGGCGTCGACGGCCATACCCATCGTCAGCGCGATACCGGCAATGCCCGGCAGGGTCAAGGTGGCGCCGATCAAGGTCAGGCTGCCCAGCATCAGGCACAGGTTGAAGAACAGGGCAATGTCGGCGAAGACGCCGAAGAGTCCGTAAAACAGCACCATGAAGAGAACCACAAGTGCGACCGCGACGACGCAAGCGGTGGTCCCGGCGCGGATCGAATCGGCGCCGAGGCCGGGGCCGACCGTCCGTTCCTCGAGGATCGTGATCGGCGCCGGCAACGCGCCCGCACGCAGCAAGAGGGCAAGATCGCTCGCCGACTGCACCGTGAAACTGCCCGAGATGATGCCAGAGCCGCCGAGGATCGGCTCCCGGATAATCGGCGCGCTGATCACCTTGTTGTCGAGAACGATCGCGAACGGCTTGCCGACATTGTCGCGCGTGACGTCGCCAAACCTGCGGGCGCCGTCGGCGTCAAAGCGGAAGCTGACGACCGGTTCGTTATTTTGAAAGGTGGGCTGGGCATCGACCAGCATGTCGCCGCCGACGATGACCCGCTTGTGCACGACATAGGCGCTGGGGCCGATCCGCACCTTGTTGCTCTCGGCCGCTGGCAGGACCTCGTCGCCGGGGGGCAGATGCCCACTGCGGGCGTCTTCGAGCGAGGCTCCGGTATCGACCAGCTGAAACGTCAATTTAGCGGTGCGTCCGAGCAATTCCTTTACCCGCTCGGGATTGTCCACCCCCGGTAATTGCACGATGATCCGGTCCTGGCCCTCGCGCTCGATCGCCGGTTCTTTGGTACCGGTCTCGTCGATGCGCCGGCGAATGATCTCGATCGACTGGTCAACGGCTTGGCTGCGTCGGGTTTCGGTCGCAAGCGCACTGAACTGCACCGTGCCCGAACCGTCGGAGGCGATGTTGACGACAAGATCGGGATCGATTTTGGCGAGCGCCTGACGCGCCTCGTCGATGCGCTCCGGCTGGCGGATCTTGAAGGCGATCGCGTCGCCCTGAACCGCAAGCCCGGTATAGCCGATATTCGCGTCGAGCAGCGCGTTGCGGACGTTGTCGACAATAGAGTTGAGCCGCTCGCGCTGCGCCGCCTCGAAATCGACTTTGAGCAAGAGATAGGAGCCGCCGCGCAAATCGAGACCGAGGGCGACTTGCTTATGCGGCACAAAGCTCGGCAGCTGGTCGAGCATCGAGGCGCTGAACAGGTTCGGGATCGAAAACAACACGCCCAGCGCGCAGATCGCGGCGATCAGCAATATCTTCCAATTTTCAAAATAGAGCATTCAGTCTATCCCAGTGGGCTTTCCAATCGGGCAGGCAGCCTTCAAGGCTTGCCGGCCCGATGCCGCGGCCTGCGGCTCAGTGCCGCCAATGTCCCGGTATCCAAACCCAGCGATGGCCGTTCCAGCGCCAGCGGCCGCCGACCCAATGCCAATGGTAGTGCCCCGGCGGATAGGGCGGACGCGCCTCGTATTGCGGCGGCGGAGGCGGCCCCGGCTGCGCCACCGCAGCACTCCACGGCAGGGTCAGCGCGGCCAGCGTCGCTCCTAGAAGGATTCGACGATACTGCACTTGTCCAGTCCGTTACCGGCGAGGGATGGCTCGCCTGCCGGCTCATAACGCCGACAAGACTCGAGCGCATCCACGTGGAGTTGTGGTATCTTCGCGCTGCGCTGTGTTGACGCGCCGGAGTCACTCTTTGGTTTCTACCTTTGCCCGCGTCTGATCCTTTTGCCGCGCCACCTCGCGGGCGGCGGCCGGGTCGGGCTTGGCGAGCACGCTTGTGATCGTGCTGCGTACGACGCGCACGCGCACACCCTCGGCGATATCGACGCTGACCTCCTCCGGGCCGTCGACCCGTACGACCGTTCCGATGATGCCGCCGCCGGTCACGACCCGGTCGCCGCGCCGCAGCGCGTCGAGCGTTGCCCGGTGATCCTTCGCCTTCTTCTGCTGCGGCCGGATCAGCAGGAAGTAGAAGACGACAAATATCAGTACCAGCGGCAGGAATTGCAGCAATGCGCCCTGGTTGTCGAATATGCCCGACAAGCCGGTTCCCTGGGCGTAGGCGGTGGAGATCAGCATCGGCATTCGGACCTCGAGATCCTGCGTCGTATCGGTACGAGGGGGCGCATCGGCCAGCGGCTACAACCCGGTGGGACCACTCGGCGCATATTGGATAGGTACGCGATGCCCGCTTAAAGAGCAATGGGCCGGTCTGCCCCGTATTTCCCGTGTTGCGGGGCGTGTGATAGCGTCCCTGCCCTTTCACAACCCGCCGGTCCTCTCGAACAAGCGATGAACGATCCCGAATTGCTGCTGCCGTTGTTGAGCCGGATTGCCGATGCTCTCGAACGCCTCGCTCCAGCCCCGCCGCCGCCCATCGATCTCGCGGTGGCGGACGCCTTTGTATGGCATGCCGACCGGTTGCGGCTCGAACCGGTAGACGAGGTAAATCGGATTGAAATCGGGCTGCTGCGCGGCATCGACCGGGTGCGCGACGTTCTGCTCGAAAACACCCGACGCTTCGCCGCCGGCCTGGCGGCCAACAACGTTCTGTTGTGGGGTGCGCGGGGCACCGGCAAAAGCTCACTGGTCAAGGCCGCGCATGATGCCGTCAATGGCGAGCGGCCGCACGCGCTGGCCCTGATCGAGATTCACCGCGAAGACATCCCGAGCCTGCCGCATCTGCTGGCGCTGGCGCGGCGTTCGTCGCGCCGCTGCCTGTTGTTTTGCGACGATCTTTCGTTCGACCAGCACGATACGAGCTTCAAATCGCTCAAAGCGGTGCTCGAAGGCGGCATCGAGGGCCGCCCGGCCAACGTCGTGCTTTACGCGACATCGAACCGCCGCCACTTGATGCCGCGCGAGATGATCGACAACGAGCGCTCGACTGCAATCAACCCGTCCGAGGCCGTCGAGGAACAGGTGTCGCTGTCGGATCGCTTTGGCCTGTGGCTCGGCTTTCACAATGTCGACCAGGACACCTATCACGCGATCGTGCGCGGCTATGCGGAACGCTATGGCCTCAAATTGCCACCCGAGCAGCTCAAGGCCGAAGCCAATGAATGGTCGATCACCCGCGGCTCGCGCTCGGGCCGCGTCGCCTGGCAGTATATCCAGGAGCTCGCTGGCCGGCTCGGCAGATCGCTCGCGTGAACAATCGCGGCAACCTAAAAATCCGGGCTAACCCGGTTGCGCTTCCTTAGCCGTGGCGGTCGACAACGGCGCCAGATACCCGCGCGGATCGACGGGCTTCTTGCCGCGGCGCAATTCGAAATGGAGCTGCGGCGCGCTGACATTGCCGGTCGATCCGACCCGGGCAATCACCTGGCCGCGGGCAACCTTTTGTCCGGTTTTGACCAGGATCAGATCGCAATGAGCGTAAGCCGAAATCCACCCGCCCGGATGCTTGATCAGGATCAAATTGCCGTAGCCGCGCAGTTCGTTGCCGGAATAGGCGACGATCCCGCCATCAGCGGCCTCGACTGCAGCACCGCGCGGGGCGGCAATGTTGATCCCGTCATTGTGGGCGCCGCTGGGGCCGGTGCCAAAGCCTTCGACGATATGGCCGCGAACCGGCCACAAAAAGCTCCCGCCGCCGCGCGGCGCTGCGGGCGGCGGCTCGGCCGCAGCCATCGGCGCGGGTGTGCGCGACGCGACCGCAGCTGGCGCGGCCGAGCCCCGCTTGTGGTCGCCCGGCACTGCGGCGGTCTCGGGCGGGGTCAATGGCGTTGGCTGATTTTCCGCCGGCACCGCCAAACTGGGTGACGTTCGGACCGCTGCCGGCGGGGCAGCTTCAGGCGTTTTCGCGGCCGTGGCCGCAGGTAGGCGCGGGGCCGGGATCGGCTGCGCCGATACCGGCGGGGACGGCGCAACGAATGCTGTTGCGGGTGACGACGGCGCGGCCGTCGCCGAGGGCGGCGCCGGCTCGCCCATCGCCAGCCGCGGCCCCACAGGATTGCTATCGCCCGCAGCCGGAATGATCAGCGCCTGGCCCGCCAGGATGCGATAGGGTGGTGCGAGGCGATTCGCCTCGGCCAAGGCGAGCATCGGGACGTGATGGGCATGAGCTACGCCCGACAGCGTCTGACCGCGCTCTACAATGACCTGGGTCGGCGGCGTAACGCCCGGATTGTTGTTGACCACCGGGGCAGGACCGCCAGTGCTGCACCCAGCCACCATAAGCCCGAGCGACACCAGCGCGCTCGCCGCACCCCATCCGCGCCGACGCAGCCCACCCAATCTATCCATTTTCCCCCCTTGCGCACCCCCATGCGCAAGCCGCGATGAGATTTGGTACTCTAAGCCGAAATCATGTCAAGTCTTCGCGCGGGGGCCTGCGGCCAGAAGGAGAGAAGGCCCGAAAGTTAAGCTCGCATCCAGTTAAACCGAGCTGTTAGCGTGGTTCGTGGCGGGGGAGGCCGGCGACGAGCGGGACAAACCGCACCAAGCCCAAATCCTCAGTGACGAATCCGTCGCCGTTACGGCGGATGCGCAGCAATTGCTGGTCGCGGCGATCGGCGCCGACCGGCACCACCAGAACGCCGTCCTCGGCGAGCCCGTCGACAAGGACCGCCGGCACCTCGGCTGCGGCGGCGGTGACGATAACCCGGTCAAACGGAACCTGCTCAGGCCACCCCTTGCCGCCGTCGCCGTGGCGGAACACGATGTTGTGCAGTCGCAGCTCGGCAAGCACAGCTTCGGCTTCCTGCAACAGCTCGCGATGGCGTTCGATCGTGAATACCCGGCGCGCGAGCCGCGCCAGGATCGCGGTCTGATAGCCCGAGCCGGTGCCGATTTCGAGCACCTTGTGACGCTCGCCGAGATCGAGCTTTTCAGTCATCAGCGCCACCACATAGGGCTGGCTGATCGTTTGCCCGTGATTGATCGGCAAGGCCACGTTTTCGTAGGCCTGGTCGGCAAAGGCGAGCGGCACGAACCGCTCGCGCGGCGTCTTTTCGATCGCACCCAAAACCTGCGTGTCGGCAATGCCGGCGCGGCGCAATTCCATAAGCAACCGCAACTTGTGCTGGATGAG
>DASXMC010000256.1:0-7957 GCA_036495885.1 Allostellaceae bacterium
GGCATTATCCTGCTGGTGACAATGGCTGCGGTGCCGGCTGGGGTGGTGCTGATGCGCCAATCGCCGAGCGGCAGGGCGATCCTCGACCGGGTTTCGAGCCATCTGCTGGAGGCGAGCGCCACCCTTGGCTTGCGGGTCGAGGATGTCCGCGTCGAAGGCCGTGGCACCACCGATCGCGAAACAATCCTCGAGGCGCTGAACGCGCGGCCCGGCACGCCCATTCTTGCCGTCGATCCGATGCGCGCCAAACGGCAACTCGAGAGCCTGCCCTGGGTTCGTTCGGCGGCAATCGAGCGCCGCTTTCCGGACACGATCTATGTTCGTCTTGTGGAGCGCCAGCCGATGGCGCTGTGGCAGCACGGCGGCAAGCTCGATCTGATCGACCGCACCGGAGCGGTGATCCCGGTTGCTCGCCTCGACCATTTTGCGAAATTGCCAATGGTTGTCGGTGAGGATGCGGCCCCGCACGCTGCCACATTGCTCGCGATGCTCGCCACTGAGCCCGATCTTGCCACCCGCGTGACGGCGGCAATCGATGTCGGCGGGCGGCGATGGAACCTGCGTCTCGACAGCGCGATCGACGTGCTGCTACCGGCCGATGATCCGGCGGAGGCATGGGCCGACCTTGCCCGCTTGCAGCGCACCAGCGCCATCCTGCAGCGCGATGTGCGGGCGATCGATATGCGGCTGCCAGACCGGCTTGTGGTTCGCGTCGCCCCCGAGCCGCCGAAGGAAGCACCTCCAATCAAGAAAGGACGCCCGACGGCGAAAAATACATGACCGCAAGTGAAGAGGTGCGGACACGCGAGCAGCCAGTCAAAACCGGCCGCAAACCTTCCGCCAGCAACAAGCCCGAGCATTCGCGGCCGCGGCGACCGGTTAAACCACCGCAACGGCCCCGCGGGAGCTTTGTTGCCGCGCTCGACATCGGCACCACGAAGGTGTGCTGCTTTATCGCCCGATCCCAGCCCGAGCGGCAGCAAATCGTCGGCATCGGCCATCAGGTCGCGCGCGGATTGCGAAACGGGGTCATCGTCGATCTTGAAGCTGCGGGGAGCTCGGTCGCCGCTGCTGTGCATGCCGCAGAGGAGATGGCCGGAGAAACGATCCAGCACGTCGTGGCCAATCTATCGGGCGGCTTTGGCGCCTCGCGCATTATCAAAGCTGAGATCGGCGTCGCCGGGCGCGAGATCGGCGACAGCGAATTGCAGCGCGTGCTCGAACAGGGCTACCAACTTCGTGAGCCCGGCGACCGCCAGATTATGCATTCGGTGCCGGTCGGGTTTTCGATCGACGACAGTCGCGGCATCCGCGACCCGCGCGGGATGTATGGCGAGCGGCTCGGCGTCAACATGAACGTCGTCACGGCCAGTGCCGCCGCGGTGCGCAACCACAGCGCCGCAATCGGGCGCTCCCATCTCGAGGTCGAGGCGCTGGTCGTCGCCCCATATGCATCGGGGCTCGCTTGCCTTGTCGAGGACGAAATCGGTCTCGGCGTGACCGTCGTCGACATGGGCGGAGGCACGACCACGGTCGCAGTCTTTTTCGACGGCAATCTGATTTTCGCCGATTCGGTGCCGGTCGGGGGCACCCACGTCACCAGAGACATTGCACGCGGGTTATCGACCCCGATCGCGCATGCCGAGCGAATGAAAACCCTATTCGGCACGGCAATTTCGACGACCACCGACGAGCGCGACATGCTTGCCGTGCCTCAGATTGGCGAAGAGGAAGAAGGGCACGTCAATCACATCCCGAAATCGCTGCTTGTCGGCATCATCGCGCCGCGAATCGAGGAGACGTTTGAGATGGTGCGCGATCGGCTCGAGGCCAGCGGGTTCGACAAGCTGGCGGGTCGGCGCGTCGTCTTGACCGGCGGTGCGGCGCAGTTGAACGGGGTACGCGAGTTCGCCGGTTTGATCCTCGACAAGCAAATCCGCATCGGCCGCCCCGTAGGAATTGCGGGCCTTGCTGAGGCGACCTCGGGTCCGGCCTTTTCGACCGCCGCCGGGCTCGTCCATTTCGCGCTGTCCGAGCGCGCGGAAGCTCCAAATGCGAGAGCCTCCGCTGCCATCCCGGCGAGCGGGTTGATCGGCTGGTTGGGGCACTGGCTGAAGGAGAACATCTGAGCTTTCGGCGCGCGTTTCGAACCCGCGCCGCTATCGGCATAGGAGAAAAAGCGCTACATCACGATCGGCCAAACGAGGGGGAAGCCCGGATCGTCCGGGCATGATTAGGCTGCAGGCAGTGGAGGACCCATGATCAATCTCAGCATCCCGCGGGATGAGCAGGAGATGAAACCCCGCATCACGGTTGTCGGGGTCGGCGGCGCTGGGGGCAACGCCGTCAACAACATGATCCGGTCGAATCTGATCGGGTGCGAGTTTGTCGTCTGCAACACGGACGCGCAGGCGATGCAGCAATCGGCCGCTCTGCGCAAGATTCAGCTGGGCATCGGCGTGACCCGCGGGCTCGGCGCCGGATCGCGGCCCGATGTCGGACGGGCGGCCGCCGAGGAGGCGCTCGACGAACTGCTCGAAGCGATGCAGGGCTCGAACATGGTGTTCATCACCGCCGGCATGGGCGGCGGCACCGGCACCGGCGGCGCGCCGGTCATTGCCCGTGTTGCCCGCGAATCGGGAATTCTGACGATCGGCGTTGTCACCAAGCCCTTTCATTTCGAGGGCAGCCATCGCATGAAACTCGCCGAGGCCGGGATCGAGGAACTGCAGAAATTTGTCGACACCTTGATCATCATTCCAAACCAGAATCTGTTTCGCGTCGCCAATGAGCGGACGACATTCGCCGACGCCTTCAAGATGGCCGACGACGTCTTGCACTCGGGGGTGCGCGGCGTGACCGATCTGATGGTCATGCCGGGTCTGATAAACCTCGATTTTGCCGACATCCGCACCGTCATGAGCGAGATGGGCAAAGCGATGATGGGTACGGGGGAAGCCGAAGGCGATCGCCGCTCGATCGACGCGGCCGAGGCGGCGATTTCCAATCCGCTGCTCGAAGACGTGTCGATGAAGGGTGCGAGGGGTGTGCTGATCAACATCACCGGCGGATCGGACATGACCTTGTTCGAGGTCGACGAGGCCGCCAATCGGATTCGCGAGGAGGTCGATCCCGAAGCCAACATAATCTTCGGGTCGACGTTTGACGACACCCTCTCGGGAAAAATGCGGATTTCAGTTGTCGCGACCGGGATCGATGCCGAAGCGCTGAGCCAGGGGCGCCCCGCGATCAGCCTCGTCAGCAGCCGCGAGACCGCTGCGCCGGGACGGCGCGAGGCAACGGGCGGCGGTTATGCGCAGCCAGTGCTGATGCAGAATGCAGCACCCGAGCTCCAAGATGAGAAGGGTAACGAGCCAGGCGGGAATGCCCTGCCGCCGGCGGCGGCGACAGCCGAAACCGCGGCAATGCGCGGCGGCGCCTTTATTGCTCCCAAACCCGCGGATGCCGGGCCAGCGCGCCCGATACCCCTGACCCAGCCGGCGGTGCCCCTGACCGCACCACCGCGCGACGCAGGTCCGAAACCCAAGGGACGGGTGCCGAGCCTGATCGAACGCGTCACCGGCGTCGGCCGGGCTCGTTCGACTCCGCCGGAGCCGCCGCGCCAGCCGATTCCGCCGGCGATCACCCCGGCTCAGCCACGGCTCGCTTCGCTCGAGCCGGAAGATCGCCCGGGCGCCAAGGACGAGGATCTGTTGGACATCCCGGCTTTCCTGCGCCGTCAGGCCAACTAACAAAGGGCTTCGCCCTTGATATCCCTGCGTTTCGGCACCAGAAGCCCTCCCCCTCGATGGGGGAGGGTTGGGTGGGGGTGAGGCCGCAAGTCCTCTGCAGTCGCGCGGGCTGCCCCCAAAAATCGACGCCCTCCGCGACCGTCATATCGTAACGCGGTGGCACCTGGTTGCTTGTTTTGCCCTCTAAATGCTTCTTCACCCCAAAACGCTTCGGAACCATCACCCCCACCCAACCCTGGGCTCGCACCCATAACAGGCTAGCCGTCGGGCCGCCAGTCTAGCCGCCGAGCACGGTGCCTTCGGGGATCTGGGCTTCGGCGGCGGCGATCTTGGGGCCATCATCAAGCCGCACCCGCGAGACTTCGACATAGCCGCCTTGGGCCAATATTCGTAATCCGGCGACGCCGGCCGAAGCCACCTCGCCGATCTTATGGCCGCGGACCGCTCCAAAAGTCGGTGCGATGATTTTTTTGGCGTCGAAGAGATAGAGTTTTTTGTCGCCGTACGTGGTCCACGCACCCGGAGCCGGGTTGCAGCCGCGAATCAGGTCGTAAACAAAATCAACATGGCTCGCCCAGTTGATGCGGCTTTCAGCTTCGCGGACCCAACCCTCGTAGGTGGCTTGGCTCTCTTCTTGCGTAGTCTCGGTGGCGCGGCCCGAAACGACGAGATCGGCGGCCTCGACCAATGCCTGAATGCCGAGTGGGAAAATCTTGTCGAAATAGAGCGAGCCGGCGGTGTCATCGGGGCCGATCGGCACTCGTTTTTGCAGCACCACCGGGCCTTCGTCGAGCCCGGGGGTCGGGCGGAAGATCGACAACCCGGTCTCCTGGCGCCCGCGAATAATCGCCCACGGGATCGAGGACGGTCCGCGGTGTAACGGCAACAGCGACGGGTGAAACTGAATCATCCCATGCTTTGGGATCGCACAGAATTCGGGAGGGGCAAACAGCAGCACATAAGCCATGATGCCGATATCGGCCTTCAGCTCGGCCAGCGCCCCCTTGGCCTCGTCGGACGAATAGCGGGGAAAGCGGTGCACCGTAAGCTTTTTCTCCTCGGCGGCGGTAACGAGCGGGTCGGGTCTCGCCCCCGGCCGATCAGGTGCTGCAAAGACGCCGGCGACCTCGTCCCCGCGCGCCAGAAAGGCGTCGAGTGCTGCTTTGCCAAAGGCCTGCTGGCCGACAATGACGATCCGCATTTCACTCCCTCCGATCGCTGTGTGCGAGGGCGTCCGGCGGATGTCAGCGGGGGAACGCAGCCTCGCGGCAAAGTCGGGAGAGTTTCACGCCGAGCCGCCCCGGGGCAAGCCCATCGAATGGCACCGGCCACTCACCCCCCATACCCTCCCTGCGTGTGGGGAGATCGAGGTGGGGCGAAGACTCAGGCGGGGCCGCTGACTCCCGCTTCGGCAAAGGTTGCCATGCCGTTGTGACAGGCGATTGCCGCCTTCAGGACGGCAATCGCGAGGGTCGCCCCGGAGGCCTCGCCGAGCCGCATGCCGAAATCGAAGAGCGGCCGCTCGCCCAGGCGTTCGAGCAGAACACGGTGCCCCGGCTCGGCCGAGACGTGCGCGACAATGCAATGGTCGAGCGCCTTGGGGTCTGCGGCAAACAGCACCGCCGCCGCCGCGGTCGCGGCAAACCCGTCGAGCACGACCGGCACCCGCCCGAGTCGCGCTGCCATAACCGCCCCGGTGATGGCGGCGAGCTCGAGGCCGCCGAGCCGGCGCAGCAAATCGAACGGGTCGCTTGCCGCAGGCCGATGCAACGCCACCGCCTCGGCGACAATCGAGCGCTTGTTGGCGAGTGCGGCGCCGCTGACGCCGGTACCGGGGCCGGTCCACAGCGCCGCATCGCCGCCGAAGAGCGCCATGCACAAGGCCGCCGCTGAGGTGGTGTTGCCGATACCCATCTCGCCCACAGCCAGCGCGTCGATACCGGGCTCGACCGACATCATGCCGTAGGCCATGGCCTTGGCGCATTCCGCCTCGCTCATCGCCGGCCCCAGGACGATGTCGCCGGCGGGCGCCTCGAGGTTCATTTCATAGACGCGCAAATCGGCATCGACCACCCGGCAGAGCTGATTTACCGCCGCACCGCCGGCGATGAAGTTTTGCACCATCTGGGCCGTGACCGCGGCAGGATAGGCCGACACTCCTCGCGCGGCGACACCGTGGTTGCCGGCAAAGACGACGGTGCGCGGACGGTCGAGCCGCGACGGATGCCGCGCTTGCCAGCGGGCCAGCCAGATCGCCAGCTCTTCGAGACGCCCGAGTGATCCGGCGGGCTTGGTCAGCTGCGTCTGGCGATGGGCGGCGGCGGTTCCGGCCTCGAGATCGGGCCCCGGCAATTGCGCCAGCAAGGCGCGCATCTCGTCGAGATCGGCGGTCGATTCGGGCATCAGCGGGGCACTCCGTTGGCGCGCGATCCTGCCTCAATGATGACTAGAGCCAAAAGAAAAAACCCGGGCGGCCTCGTTGAACCGCTTCGGGTATCGTCGCCGCGATGAGCGCCCCCGAACAGCCGCAGCGGTCGCAGCCGAGTTTGGCCGGCGGCTTTGCCGCCGCCGTCGCATTCTTCACCCGCATTCCGGCCGAGTCGCCGGGTTTCGGCGAAACGCCGCTGGTCGACGCCGCCTGGGCGTTTCCGCTGGTCGGCGCGGGCATCGGCGCCATCATCGCTCTGGTCTTTCTCGTTGGCGGGTTGCTTCGGCTCGGCGATTGGCCCTCGGCGTTGCTGGCCGTGCTGGCGGGGTTGTTGCTGACCGGGGCATTGCACGAGGACGGGCTTGCCGACACCGCCGACGGCCTCTTCGGCGGCGGCGACCGCAGCCGGCGGCTCGCGATCATGCGCGACAGCCGGCACGGAACCTTTGCGGTGCTGGCTCTGATCTTGAGCATCGGCCTGCGTGCAGCCGCGCTGGCGCAAATCGGCGAGGCAGTTTCCGCGGGGCTCGCCTTGGTTGCAGCGCATGCGGTGTCGCGCGCGCTGCTGCCGGTCACGATGTGGGCATTGCCGTCGGCGCGCGACGACGGCCTTGGCGCCGATGCCGGGCGGCCGCATTCCGCCCGGATCATTGCCGGCTTGGGGATCGCGCTGGCAATCGCGGCAACAGCACTGGGACCGTTGCGCGCCGCCATCGCCGTCGTCATCGCCGCAATCACGGTTGTGATGGCGGCAGTGGCCGCATTGCGCCGCGTTGGCGGCTATACCGGCGATGTGCTCGGCGCGTTTCAGCAGGTCGCCGAGGTTACGATCCTGCTTGCCGCGTGCGCTGCTCGATGAGCTTCGCGCGGCAGTTCGCAGCCGCGGTCGGCTGGGCCGCGGCCGAATAGCACACTTTGCCGCACAGACATCCGCCCTCGATCTTCATTGCCCCTCCTGTTCTTGCACCGGCCATCTCCGCGGGTGCCGCATCCTCGGCTGCGACATAGATCAAACCGCAAGACGCGGCCGGCGGCGTTGTGCTAGCCTCGTATCTGCGATGCGACAGGGAAGTCCGGTGTGATGCCGGCGCTGCCCCCGCAACTGTAAGCGGCGAGACCGCGGCGAAATCCACTGGTACCCTACATAGGGGACTGGGAAGGTGCCGCGGGCGACGACCCCGAGCCAGGAGACCTCCGCATCGCGCGAAGTGGGACGATTCCTCGGGCGGAGGAGGAAACCGTTGTCGGTCCGGAATCAAGGCGAGCAGTGCCCGCGGCTTGCCGCGGTAACCCTGGTACTGGGCGGCGCCCGGTCGGGCAAAAGCCGCTATGCCGAACATCTGATCGAAGCGGCGGCCGACAGCGGGACCTATTGCGCCACCGCACAGGCGCTCGACGCCGAGATGAGCGCGCGCATCAAAGCCCACCGGGCGCGCCGCGGGGAGTTCTGGCGCACCGTCGAGGAGCCGCTGGCGCTCGCTGCGGTGATCGCGGCCGAAGCGCGGGATGACCGCCCGCTGCTGATCGATTGCCTGACCCTGTGGCTGTCGAATGTGATGCTCGCCGGCCGCTCGGCCGACGACGAAGCCGCCGCACTCGCCGCAGCGTTGCGGATCGCCGCGGGGCCGGTCGTGTTAGTCGCAAACGAAGTCGGCATGGGGCTGGTGCCCGAAACGCCGCTCGGCCGCCGGTTTCGCGACGCAGCCGGCCGGCTCAACCAGGACATGGCAGCACTCGCCGACCGGGTGGTGTTTGTCGCCGCCGGTCTCCCGCTCGT
>DASXMC010000257.1:0-3434 GCA_036495885.1 Allostellaceae bacterium
CATCGGTCTCCCTCGCATCTGCTTCGATCGCGTTAAAGGATGCGCCGCCTTGCCGCGGGCGACAAGCACGACCGTGCGCCCGCTGGAAATTGACGTCGGCAAGCGAAGTCTTTAATTCATGATCTGAAGGATTAATTCAAATGGGTGAGGCGGGAGAGGCGAGCCCGCCGGCAATCCGGGAGGACATGCATGTCGAACGCATCTTCCGCGCGTGCGATCTCTGGCACTGCTACCGCAACCAAAGCAGCACAGAACCGATGGCTGCAGCTGGTCGTCGGCATCGTCTGCATGGTCATGATCGCCAATCTGCAATATGGCTGGACGTTGTTCGTCCATCCGATGAGCGTCGCACACAAATGGGCGGTCGCCGATATCCAGATCGCGTTCAGCCTGTTTGTCGCCCTAGAAACCTGGCTGACGCCAGTCCAGGGCTGGATCGTGGACCGGATCGGCCCGAAAAACGGGCCGCGGCTCATGGTCGCTTTTGGCGGTGTCATGATTGCGATCGGATGGATCGTCAACTCCGGCGCGGGCACGCTGGCTGCGCTCTATATCGGCGCGGCGCTGTCGGGTATCGGCGGCGGTGCGATCTATGCTACCTGTGTGGGCAATGCGGTCAAATGGTTCCCCGACCGGCGCGGCCTCGCCGTCGGACTGACCGCGGCAGGGTTTGGCGCGGGTGCGGCGCTGACCGTGGTGCCGATCCGCGCGGTCATTGCCGCTCACGGCTATGCCGCGGCCTTTTTCTGGTTTGGCCTGGTGCAGGGTGCGATCGTCTTTTTGCTGGCCTGGCTGATGCGCGCCCCCTACCCGGGCGAGACGCCGGCTACCGCCGCGCCCAGACTCATCCAGACCACCGAAAGCTTTACGCCGCGGGCGATGCTCGTCACTCCGGTGTTCTGGATCTTGTACGTTATGTTTGTGCTGGTCTCCGCCAGCGGCCTGATGGCAACCGCGCAGTTGGCGCTGATCGCGCGCGATTTCCATGTCGCCAATGTCGTGGTGTTGGCCGGGGTGACGACCTTGACCCTGGCCTTGGTCGTCGACAATGTCGCCAATGGTCTCGCACGGCCGCTCTTCGGCTGGATTTCGGACAATATCGGTCGCGAATACACGATGGCGATTGCGTTCGGCCTTGGCGGGATCAGCTACTGGCTGTTGGGATCGCTCGGTACCGCACCCTGGGCCTTCGTGATCTTTGCCGGGCTGGTGTTCCTGACCTGGGGCGAGATCTTCAGCCTGTTCCCGTCGACCTGCACCGACAGCTTTGGCCCAAAATACGCCACGACCAATCTGAGCCTGCTCTACACCGCGAAAGGGGCGTCCGCGTTTCTGGTGCCGTTCGCGAACGTGATCGTGGCCGCGACCGGCAGCTGGCGTATGGTGTTCGTGGTTACCGCGCTGATGAATTTCGCGGTCGTCGCCTTGGCGTTGTTCGTCCTGCGGCCGTTGCGTCAGCACTCGCTCACGCGGCACGCCTATCGCCCGGCCGCCGCGGAATAGCCGCCGCGCGCGGGATCGGGAGCAAGAATGGAGCGCAGCAACGAGCGGATCTTGACGACCCATGTCGGCAGCCTGCCGCGGCCACCCGACCTCCTTGAATTCCTGGAGGCGCGCGAGGCCGGGCGGCCGATCGAGCAGTCGGCGTTCGATGCGTGTCTTGCCGCCTCGGTTCACGAAGTCGTCAGAAAGCAGGTCGAGACCGGCCTCGACAGCGTCTGCGACGGCGAGTTTGGCAAAATCTCCTACACAACTTATGTCCGACATCGCTTCTCGGGCATCGGCACCTTCCGCGGCGGAGCCAACGATCAGCCGCCGCAGGCGGCCGCGCATCGCGACCTCCTCGACCATCCCGATTTTCAGGCGCGTTTGAATGCAAAGCGCGGCGGGACCTCGTGGTTCAGCCGAGAGCTGGTGCCGTGCTGTGTCGGCCCGGTTGCTTACGGCGATCGCCGGCCGCTCGAGGTCGACCTCGCCAACCTCGCTGCCGCCCGCGACGCGGCAAAGCCGCACGAAGTCTTTATGAATGCGGCCTCGCCCGGGGTGTTGACCAAGTTTGTGCCCGACCGCCACTACAAGAACGAAGATGCCTATGTCGAAGCTCTGGCCGATGCGCTGAGGCACGAGTACGAGGCGATCCACAAGGCGGGGTTCATTCTGCAGATCGATGCGCCCGATCTCGGCTCGGCGCGCCACAACCAATACCAGCATCTCTCCGACGACGAGTTCCTACGGATCGCCGAGCGCAATGTCGCCGCCTTGAACCACGCCACGCAAAACATCCCGCCCGATGCAATGCGGATGCATCTGTGCTGGGGCAATTACGAAGGGCCGCACACCCACGATATCCCGCTTGCCAAGATCCTCGGCGTCGCCTTGCGCGCGCGAGCCGCGGGATTGTCGTTTGAGGCGGCCAATCCGCGGCACGCCCACGAATGGGAGGAACTCTCCGGAGCCGAGATCCCAGACGACAAGGTGCTGATCCCCGGCGTCGTCGACTCGACCACCAACTTTGTCGAACACCCGCGGCTCGTCGCTCAGCGAATCGTCAATTTCGCCAATGTCGTCGGCCGCGAGCGCGTCGTTGCGGGCGCCGATTGCGGCTTTGCGACCTTTGCCTTTGTCGATAACGCGGTGGCGCCTTCGGTGGTATGGGCCAAGCTCGCGGCCCTCGCGGAGGGCGCCGGCATCGCCAGCGAGCGGCTGTGGCGCTGATCCGGTCAGGTTGACTTAGGCGATTCGACCGGGAAATTGTCGATGAGGCGGGTGCGGCCGAGATAGGCGGCGGCGAGAACACGGCACGGCCGGCTGGCGACATCGCCGATCGGCGCCAGATCATCGGCCGCGCGCACTTCGAGGTATTCGACATCGAACCCGGCGCGGCTGAGTTCGACCCGGCCGCGCTCGATCTCGCGGGCGACCGCAGCCGGCTCGCGCGCGACGCCGGCGGCGATGTCGCGCAGCACCTGTGCGAGCCGGGGAGCGATGCGCCGCTCCGACGGCGAGAGATAGGCGTTGCGCGACGACAGCGCCAGGCCGTCCGGCTCGCGCACGATCGCCACGCCTTCGATCCGCACCGGGAGGTCGAGATCGCGCGCCAGCCGGCGAACGATCAAAAGCTGCTGGTAATCCTTCTCGCCGAAATAGGCAAAGTCGGGCAGCGACTGGAGCAACAGCTTAGCCACGACAGTCGCAACGCCATCAAAATGGCCGACGCGGTGGGCGCCGCACAGCCCCTCGCTCAAACCGGCGACCCGGACCACGGTAGAAAATTGCGGCGGATAAATCTGATCCTCGCTCGGAAGATAGGCGAGATCGACGCCCGCGGGCCGCAGCATATCGAGATCGGCGGCTTCGGCGCGCGGGTATGAGGCAAGATCCTCGTTTGGCGCGAACTGCTTGGGGTTGACAAAGATCGACGTTACCACCCGCGC
>DASXMC010000258.1:0-1741 GCA_036495885.1 Allostellaceae bacterium
AGCCGCCAGCGATCGGCAGGCGTCAGCGACAGGGCGGCGCCGATCGCCCCGGCAAGCGCCACAGTATCGCCCGCCCGGACCAGCCACCCGGTCACCCCGGGCACGATTGTTTCGCGCGCACCGCCGTGGTCGGTCGCGACCACCGGCCGGCCCATCGCCTGAGCTTCGACGATGACCCGACCAAAACCTTCTGCAGCGGTCGACGCCGAGACGACGACATCGGCCAGCATGTAAGCCGCCGGCATGTCATTGCAGTCTTCAACAATGCGCAGCACGCCACCGAGCCCCCGGCTTTCGATTGCGGCTTCGAGCTCACGGTGAAAGCCGCGGCGCTGCTCGCTGCCGACAATCACGCCGAAAATGTCGCGGCGGGCGAGGGCGGCGATTGCCGCGACAAAATCGAGCCCGCCTTTCCACCGCGTCAGCCGACCGGGCAGCATCACAACCGGCGCTCCGTCGGGCAACCGCCACTCCCGCGCGAGATTTGCCATCCGCGCGCCGGTGACTTGCCTCGGATCGAATATGTCGAGATCGACGCCGCGGGGGATGGTGCGCAGCCTGTCGCTGCCGACGCCGTAAACCTCGGCGATGTGCTCGGCGACAAAATTCGAGATTGCAATCACCCGCTCCCCCTTCGCCATGACCGAATTGTAGCGATGCTTTAATCGCGAGCCCAAGCCGTAGGCATTGTGAAAGGTGGTGACGAAGTGACGACCGGTGACGCGCGCCGCCGCCCGGGCGCTCCACGCCGGCGCCCGGCTGCGCGCGTGGATGATGTCGATGTCGAAATCGCGGATCACCCGCGACAGCGCGCTCACATTGCCGCGCATGACGAGCGGGTTCTTCGACGCCAGCGGCAGCGTCAGATGGGTTCCGCCGCTGCGCCCGATCGAATGCTCGAGCTGGCCGCCGGCCGAGGCAACAAAGGCGCTCCACCCGGCGGCACTAAGTGCTGCGGCGATCTCGACCGTCCCGCGCTCCGCACCGCCCGTGACCAGACGCGGGATGACCTGCAAAACCGCCGGCGGACGGCCATGCGTCGGCGGGCGGTATTCTTGACGGATGAGCATAGTGCTATCGTCGCGATCCCTTTTCACTGATGCAAGTCTGTGATGGATTCGCCGGAATATCTGCCGCGTCACGATGGTGCCGCCATCGCTTATCGTCGGGTTGCGGGCTGCGCACCGGGAATCGTCTTTCTCGCCGGCCTGCGCTCGGACATGACTGGGACCAAGGCGACCTACCTCGACGAATATTGCCGGCACCGCGGTCTATCCTATGTGCGGTTCGATTATTTCGGGCATGGCGCGTCGCGCGGAGATTTCGCCGACGGTTCGGTCGGCCGCTGGGCCGAGGACGCGATCGCGGTCATCGACGAGCTGACCCGGGGACCGCAGATCCTGGTCGGGTCGAGCGTGGGCGGCTGGATTATGCTGCTAGCGGCCCGCGCCCGCCCCGAACGCATCTACGCTCTGGTGGGCATCGCTGCCGCTCCCGACGCAACCGAGGATTTGTTGTGGCGGCGCCTCGATGCAGCGCAGCGCCGAAAGCTGTTAGCCTCAGGCTCGGTAACGGTCCCGTCGGAGTACGATCCGGCGGGCTACACCTATCACCTGGATCTGATCGAGGATGGCAGACGCCATCTGGTGTTGCGTGCGCCATTGGCGCTCGACTGCCCGGTGCGGCTGCTGCACGGCCTGCGTGATGCCTCGGTGCCGTGGCAAACGAGCCTTCACCTCGC
>DASXMC010000259.1:0-6539 GCA_036495885.1 Allostellaceae bacterium
AGCAGAATCGCGTTTGAGCCGCCCTCGTCGTGCGACGGAACAATCGTGAACGACGGCGCCGAGCGGTGCGCTTCGATGATCCGGCCGATTTCGTCGGCGGTAACGAGCGGGACGTCGCCGGGCAGGGTCAGCATGCCGGCCGCGCCCTCGGCGGCGAGCCGCCGCGCCGCTGCGGTCACCGCACCGGTATGGCCGTCGCACGCACCATCCTCAAAAATGCGGGCACCATGGTCGAGCGCCAGCCGGCGGGCGGCCCGATCAACGGTGACAACGATCGATCCGGCGAGCCCCGGTGCGGCGGCGAGCGCCGACAACACGTCCTCGAGCATCGCCAGCACCAATGCCTGGCGCTTGGCGGGCGACAGCGACGGCGCCAGCCGCTCCTTCGCGCGATCGCGTTCCTTGACCGGCACGACCGCCCACAACGCCATCCTCAGCCGCCTTCGCCGGCGGCCAGCACCACCCGCGCCAGCGCCTCGCGGTCCTCGATGGTCTCCATCAAGGTGCGGGTCGCAGTGATCTCGGCGTCGAGCGCGCCGCCAGCGCCGGCATCGACGGTGTCGATCACATAATGATCGAGAATGTCGCTGTAATGTCCGGCGACTCCGATAGCGTCCACGTGCATGCCAAGCTCGGCCATCATCTTGGCGGTCGGGCCTTTGACCGCCTTCCCGCCGATGATCGGAGACACCGCGACAACCGGCGCGCGGCTGCTGCGCAGTGCGTCGCGCACACCGGGAATGCTCAGGATCGGATCGATGCTGATCAACGGGTTGGACGGGCAGATCACGACCATGCGCAGATCGTCGTCGGCCAGAGCTGCGAGAAACTCCGGCTGCGCGCACGCCGTGCCCGCACCCTCGATAGCGATCTCGCGCACCGCCGGCATGCTGTGTCGACGCACGAAATAGTCTTGGAAGTCGAGCCAGCCTTCATCGGTCAACAATCGGGTACGCACGTGATCGTCGCTCATCGGCAACAGCCGCGCCGAAATGCCAAAGCGGCGGCGAAAATCATCGGTGATCGCCGACAGGCTTTCCCCGGCGCGCCGCCTGCGGGTGCGCTCGATATGGGTGGCAAGATCGCCATCCCCGAGCTTGAACCAGGTCTCGCCGCCCAGGGCTTCGAGTGCGGCCATAAAGGTCCAGGTTTCGCCGCGGCGGCCCCAACCGGTCTGCGGATTGTCGAGACCGGCGAGCGTGTAGAGCAAGGTGTCGAGATCAGGCGAGATCTGGAGTCCCAAATGCTCGAAATCGTCGGCGGTATTGGCAACGATGGTCAAGGCTCCCGGCGGCAGAACCCGGTAGAGCCCGAGAGCCAGCTTGGCGCCGCCGATCCCGCCGGACAGGGCCAGGACAAAGCCGCCGCCGCGGCTCATCGGAAGAGATCGTGCTCGGCGGGTCGGATCAAGGCGGCAGCCGGCGCGTCCGGCGCCGACCAGGCCAGCCCACGCACGAGCACCATCGGTAATGCCTCGTCGGCCTGGCCCATCACCAGCCCGGCCGCGGCGGCGATCTCGTCGGCAAAGCCGGTTTCGGTGACCAGCAATTCGCGGCCAAAGAGGTCAAGCTGCCCCCGCATGTCAATCACTGCCGGCAGACCGGCCGCCCCGAGCGCGATGCCGACCGTGCCCTTACGCCATGCCCGGCCAAAGCTGTCGCTGATGATGACGCCGATCGGCACCCCAAAAGTGCTGACGAGATGATCGCGCAGGGCGCGCGCCGAGCCGTCCGGATCGCGCGGCAGCAGCAGCACCCGCTCGACGCCGTCGCCTGCCGCCACATTCGAATGATCGATGCCGGCATTAGCCATCACAAACCCGAGACGGTGCTCGACGATCAGCAGACCCGGGCGGCGGCGCACCACGCGCTTCGATTCGCCGAGCACGATCTCGACAAAACGCGGGTCCTTGTCGGTTTCGGCCGCCAAAGCAATGGCCTGCGCCGAGGGTTCGACGCTCGCCACCTCGACAAAGCAGCCCTCGGCCTTGGAGATCACCTTTTGCGCGACGACCAGCACGTCGCCTGCTTGCGGCGCCAGCCCGTTGGCGGCAAATGCCGCGACGGTGACGGCGCCAAGATCGTCGCCGGGCTCGACGAGCTTTATTCCCTTGAGCGCCGTTAGTGCCACCTCTGTGGTCATCAGCCGAGCTTGTCCCGCAGCAGCGGCACCACCCTTTCGGCATAGAGCTTCAGGAAACGCGCCTGGTCTGGACCGGGAGCGTGAAACACGAGGTGGTCAAAGCCGAGTTCGACATAGGGGCGGATCTGCCTCAGCTGCTCCTGCGGGTCAGAGGAAACAATCCACCGGCTCGCTGCCCGTTCGAGCGGCAAGGCGGCGGCAAGACGCTCCATTTCGACCGGGTCTTCGACTCCAACCTTTTCCTCGGGGGTCAACGCCAAGGCCGCCCAATGGCGGGTGTCTTGCAGCGCGCGCTGCTGGTCGGTGTCGAACGACACCTTGACCTCGATCATCTTTTCGAGGCTGTCCTCGGCGCGGCCGCGCCGAGCGAGGCCCTCGCGGACCTTGCCAGTCAGATCGATGTAGAGCTGCGGGTTCTTACCGCTGGTGCAGATGAAGCCCTCGGCGACCTGTCCGGCCATCGCTGCCGCGAGCGGGCCGGAGGCGGCGACCCAGACCGGGACCTTATCCTTGGGCTTGTCGTAGATCGTGGCGTTTTCGGTGCGATAGAACTGACCCTCGAAACTAACCCGATCCTCAGTCCACAATTTGTTGATCAATGCGATCGCCTCACGCAGTCGGTCGCGCCTCTCCTTGGGCCCGGGCCATTTGATGCCGCTCGACGGCACCTCGTTCAGTGACTCGCCGGTGCCGACGCCGAGCACCACACGGCCCGGGAACATTGCTCCGAGCGTGCCAAACACCTGCGCGACGACCGAGGGATGATAGCGGAAGGTCGGGGTCAAAACGCTGGTGCCGATTACCACCCGCCGCGTGCGAGCACCCAGCGCGCCAAGCCAAGCCAGCGCCGACGGCGCGTGGCCATCGGTGTGTTTCCACGGCTGGAAGTGATCGCTGACAAAGACCGAATCGAAGCCGACCTCTTCGGCCAGGCACGAAAACTCGAGGAGCTCGCGGGGCCCGAACTGCTCAGCCGACGCCTTATATCCTATATTGAGCAACGGCATCTCCTATCGTCGATCATGCGCGGCGAGGGTCGCTCCGGGCTTCGGCCTGCGGGCGATGACAGACAGACTGACCGCCTCCGTCTTCCTCGCACATTTAGGAAGCAATCAAATTTTCGCGAGCACGTCCTCGCGGAAACGGCGCATGTTGGTGATCATCGCGTCGGCTGTGTCGCCGCCGAAATTAAAATCGACATGGCCGACGCCGAAATCGCGGAACGCCCTCAGATCGGCGACAATGTCGGCGATCTCACCCGAAAACAGCCGGCGCTCGCCGTCATCGGTGAAGGCCGGCAGCGAATTGCCCCAGTTCGTCACCCGATATGCCAAAGTGATTTGTGCCGGATCCCGCCCGGCTTCGCGGGTCAGCCGGCGCAGCCTTTCGACCCCGGCGGCAAACCGCTTCATCGAATCGAGCCGGTGCTGCGGGTTGGTGCCAATCGGGTACCAGCCGTCGCCGAGCCGCGCAGTGCGACGCAGCGCCGGGCCGCTCTCGCCACCGACCCAGATCGGCGGATGCGGCTTTTGCACCGGTTTCGGCTCGAAAAAGACGTTCGCGAATTTGACGTACCTGCCCTCGAATCGCGGATCGTCCTTGGTCCACAACTCCCGGCACGCCATCAAATATTCGTCGGTGACGGCGCCGCGCTCCGGAAATGGCGGGACACCCAGGGTCTCGAACTCCTCCCTCATCCAACCAGCGCCGACGCCGAAGGTCAGCCGGCCCTTCGATAAAACGTCGATGGTGGCGAGCATCTTAGCCTGCAACACCGCCGGCCGGTGCGGGACGACGGTGACCGAGGTGACCAGCCGCAGCCGCGAGGTCATTCCGGCAATAAAGGCAACCGCGGTCAGCTGCTCGTGCCGATCGCCCCGGGAGCGGCCGGGAAATTCGCCGGTATCGCTGTAAGGGTATCGGGCCTCGATATCGCGAGGTATCACCACATGGTCGCTGATGGTGGTGTAGTCATACCCCATCGCCTCGCCCTGTGAGGCGATTCGCCCGAGGGCGTCGGGTGAGGAAAGATCGCCGCTGACCGGAGCGCCGAAACCATATTGCATGCTGCCTCCGCGGGAGATTGTTTCGACTGCACGGTAGCAGGCTGACTCCGGTTTGGCTCGGGTCGAATTATGTCCGGCGCCGTCGCCATGATCCAGAGCGAAACCCCACTGTTTGTCCCTTAGCTGATCCTTGACGCCGTCTGATCTCAATGTGGCAAAATAACGTCAAAGACCGCCGGTCACTTCAACAATTATGGATTGACCGGGTTCTTCGGGCACCTGAATGGCGGTGCGAGCGAGCAAGCGCTCGTTTCTTAACGATCTGTTACATCAGTTTACAAATCTTTACCGCTAGGTTTCGGAAAACGAGCAATCATCCCTATGAAGCAAAAGCGAAGGGGGCTGTGTTGGAGCTCAAGGATCCTCTTGGGGCGTTTCGCCATTTGACCGCTGATCGGGTAACGCTCGAACCGGCCGGGTTTGTTGATCACAACCGACGCCATTTGGCGATCGTCGACCGGAGCGAACTGCGGCGCGACTGCCTAAAGCTGGCGCTCAGCCGGCAGCCGCGGCGATGGCGTGTGACCGATGTCGAAACCACTGCCGATTTGATTGATCTGTTGCGGAAGGGCGCTAGTTTTTCGGTGATTTTGTTGGGGGCCGCGACAAGCTGGCAGATCGACCTGGTCGATCTCGCGATGTTGTCGGCGGCTGCCGGGGAAATCCCGATCCTGGCGATCGCCGAATGTGACGACGCCGAACGCGCCCGGATGATTCTCCGCGGGGGCGCCAAGGGCTTTGTGCCGATGAGCCATGGCCTCAAAGTGTTGGTTGCCGCCCTTGAGCGGCTGCGAACCGGGGGAACATTCGTGCCTTTGGTCCTGAGCGAAGCTGATGGCAGGCGCGCCAGCGACGACAAAGGATACGCGCCGCAGCGGGTGCTCACGCGACGACAGCGCGATGTGCTGGCTCTGATTTCGGAGGGCAGGTCGAACAAGCTGATCGCCGATGCGTTGGGGATGTCCGAAAGCACGGTCAAGGCGCATGTCAAGCAGATCATTCGACGTCTCAACGTCGTCAACCGGACGCAAGCGGCGCTGATCGCGACCAGGGCCGGCCCTTCGCCTCCGGTGGCCCGTGCAGCGGTGCTGGAAGGGGTATTGTAAGCCTCGGGCTCGACAGAATAATCTCCCGCAGTCGAGGGCAGCGCCGGGGCCGGCGCTGCGTTCCGAGGGAGGAAGAGCAGCATGTCGAGCCGGACCTTGATCCCGCTCTCGGCTCATCCGCAAGCGGGCAAAATCGGCGAAGCGGATTATTTTCGACAATTCCAGCACTCGCTCGACGACCCTGAGGGGTTCTGGGGCGAGCGCGGCAAAAGGCTCGACTGGACCAAGCCGTACACCAGGGTGAAAGACGCGTCGTTTGACGGCGACGTGCGCATCGCTTGGTATGAAGACGGGACCTTAAACGCCTGCTACAACTGCGTCGATCGCCACCTGGCGCGGCGCGGCGACCAGGTCGCAATCCTCTGGGAAGGCGACGATCCCGCTGAGGACAGGCGCATCACCTATCGCGAACTGCACGAGGCGATTTGCCGGTTCGCCAATGTTCTCAAGCAACACGGTGTAAAACGTGGCGAGCGGGTCACGATCTACCTGCCGATGATCCCTGAGATTGCAGTGGCAGTATTGGCTTGCGCCCGCATCGGTGCGATCCATTCAGTTGTGTTCGGGGGATTTTCGCCCGACAGCTTGGCCGGACGCATCCGTGACTGCCGATCGAATTTTCTGGTGACCGCCGACGAGGGACTGCGCGGCGGACGCACGGTGCCGCTGAAGCGGAACGCCGACGCCGCACTCGAAAGCTGCCCCGATGTGCGAACCGTGATCGTGGTACGCCGCACCGGCGCGGCCGTCAACTGGATCGCCGGCCGCGATGTCTGGTATCACGACGCATGCGCCGCGGCCGCTCCCGATTGTCCGCCGGTCGAGATGTCCGCGGAAGACCCACTGTTCATCCTCTACACGTCGGGCTCGACTGGTCAGCCCAAAGGCGCCTTGCACACAACCGGCGGTTATCTCGTATATGCCTCGATGACGCACGAATACGTTTTCGACTATCGCGAGCGCGAGATCTATTGGTGCACGGCCGATGTCGGCTGGGTGACCGGGCACAGCTATATCCTGTATGGCCCGCTCGCCAACGGCGCCACCACCCTGATGTTCGAGGGCGTCCCCAATTATCCCGACCCGTCGCGGTTCTGGCAGGTCGTCGACAAGCACCAGGTCGCGATCTTTTACACCGCCCCGACGGCGATCCGGGCGCTGATGCGCGAAGGCGAAGACTATGTGCGCCGCACCAGCCGGCGCTCGCTGCGCATTCTCGGCACGG
>DASXMC010000260.1:0-2362 GCA_036495885.1 Allostellaceae bacterium
CTGGGCGATGTCGCGCTACTCCGGCTGTTGGGTGGCGCTCAAGACCATCGCCGAAACCATGGACAGCTCGGCCTCGGTCGAGCTCGACCCCGAGCGCGTACGCATTGCCTTGCCCGACAATTTCGAGATGCCGCCGGGCGGGCTCAACATCCGCTGGCCCGACCAGCCGCTCGACCAGGAATATCGCCTGCACAAACATAAGCTTTATGCGGCACTCGCCTTTGGCGGGGCCAACCGTCTCGACCGCATCGTAATCGACAGCCCGCGGCCGCGATTTGGCATCGTGACGACCGGCAAATCATATCTCGACGTGCGCCAGGCACTCGACGATCTCGGCATCGATGATGCGCATGCCGCCGAGATCGGTTTCCGGCTTTACAAAGTCGGGATGTCGTGGCCGCTCGAGCGCGAGGGCATCCGCCATTTCGCCGAGGGGCTCGAAGAGATCCTGGTTGTCGAAGAAAAACGCGCAGTCATCGAAAACCAGTTCAAGGAACAGCTCTACAATTGGCGCGAGGGTGTCCGGCCCCGCGTCGTCGGCAAATTCGACGAAAACCGCAATTGGATTCTGCCGTCGACCGGCGAATTGACGCCGGCGATGATCGCGCGGGTCATCGCCCAGCGCATCGCCCGGTTTTACACCTCGCCGCGGATCGAGGAGCGCTTGGCCTTTCTCGAAGCCAAAGAGCGCCAGCTCGGCGGCAATGTCGTGCCGTTTGCGCGCACGCCCTATTTCTGCTCCGGCTGCCCGCACAACAGCTCAACCAAAGTTCCCGAAGGCAGCCGCGCCGTTGCCGGCATCGGCTGCCACTATCTGGCGCAATTTATGGACCGTTCGACCGCAACCTTCACCCAGATGGGCGGCGAGGGGGTGCCGTGGATCGGCCAGGCGCCGTTTACCGAAACCCCTCATATCTTTGCCAATCTCGGCGACGGCACCTATACCCATTCTGGGATTCTGGCGATCCGCGCCGCCATCGCCGCCAAAGTCAACATCACCTACAAGCTGTTGTTTAATGACGCCGTGGCGATGACCGGCGGCCAACCCCTCGACGGTGGTTTGAACGTCCCGGGATTGACCCGCCAACTCGCCGCCGAAGGGGTCGCGCGCATTGTCGTCGTCACCGACGAGCCCGGCAAATACCCGCCCAATGTCGATTTTGCACCGGGAGTTGCGGTTCATCACCGCGACGACCTCGATACGGTTCAGCGCGATTTGCGCGAGATCCGCGGCGTCACCGTATTGGTTTACGATCAGACTTGCGCTGCTGAAAAACGGCGTCGCCGCAAGCGCGGCCGTTTTCCCGATCCCGCCAAGCGCGTCTTTATCAACGATTTGGTTTGTGAGGGCTGCGGCGACTGCTCGAAGACCTCGAATTGCGTTTCGGTGGTGCCGGTCGAAACCGAATTCGGACGCAAGCGGGCAATCGACCAGTCGAGCTGCAACAAGGACTACTCCTGCGTCGAGGGGTTCTGTCCCAGCTTTGTGACGGTTCACGGCGGCAATCTGAAAAAGCGCCAAGCCGGCGAACTCGGCGAAGACGGACTGCCGCCGCTGCCCGAGCCGGCTTTGCCGGCGCTCGACCGAGTTTACGGCATGCTCGTCACCGGCGTCGGCGGGACCGGGGTCGTCACGATCGGCGCCTTGCTGGGCATGGCGGCGCATCTCGAGGGAAAGGGGTGCAGCGTGCTCGACATGACCGGGCTCGCGCAAAAAGGGGGTGCGGTCTACAGCCACGTGCGAATCGCCGAAAGACCGGACCAAATTCACGCGGTGCGGATCGCGGCCGGCAACGCCGAACTGCTTTTAGGCTGCGATCTCGTCGTCTCGGCAAGCACCGATGCGTTGACCAAGCTCGAACCGGGTTACAGCAGAGCAGTCGTCAATAGTCACGAGATCATCACCGGGGATTTCACCCGCAATCCCGATCTGGTGTTTCCGACCGCTGCGATGGAGCGCAGCATCGCCGAGGCGACGGGACCGGACCGCGCCGAGTTTCTCGATGCTACCCGTCTCGCCACCGGCCTCCTCGGCGATTCGATTGCGAGCAACCTGTTCATGCTCGGCTATGCCTATCAGCGGGGTCTGGTGCCGCTGTCGGCCGAAGCGATCGAGCGCGCGATCGAGTTGAACGCGGTCGCCGTCGACTTCAATCGCGGCGCCTTTCGCTGGGGGCGGCGCGCGGCAATCGATCCGGCGCTGGTCGAAGCCCGCGCGACCCCGCAAAGTGCGGTGCCGGAGAGCCATCGGCTGTCCGAGACTCTCGATCAGCTGATCGACCGCCGCACCGCCTTTCTGACCGGTTACCAGGACCGCGCCTATGGCGCACGATATTCGGCACGGGTGCGGCGAGTGCGCGAG
>DASXMC010000261.1:0-3591 GCA_036495885.1 Allostellaceae bacterium
CACCGCCTCGACCGCCTCCTCGCCGAGCTTTTGCGCGATCTTGGCGCGGCCGCGCGAGAACAGCCGGGCCGTGTACGAGATCCGCGGGTCGCTGCCGCGGCGGGCATTGATCACCTCCCACAGCCGGTCGAGGGCGGCACCCAATTCTTCTGTTGACCCCCGTTCTTCTATTGAGTCGGCTTCTTCTATTGACTCGGTTTCTTCTATTGACATTGTTTCAGTCCCGCACCGCGATGCCGCACGCGGCGAGGCGAGCTTTGGCCTCGCCAATTCGCCAGGTCCCAAAATGAAAGATCGAGGCTGCGAGCACCGCGCTCGCGTGCCCGTCGCGAATGCCTTCAACCAGATGGTCGAGCTCGCCGACCCCACCCGACGCGATAACCGGTACCCGGACCGCATCGGAAACAGCGCGGGTGAGCAGAATGTCGAAACCCGATTTCGTGCCGTCGCGGTCCATCGAGGTCAACAGGATCTCGCCGGCACCCCAATCGGCGAGGCGGCACGCCCACGCGACCGCGTCGATACCGGTCGGCTGGCGTCCGCCGTGGGTGAAGACCTCCCAGCTTCCGGGTCCGGCGGCTTTGGCGTCGATCGCGGCGACAATGCATTGGCTGCCGAACTTCTGCGCCGCTTCGCGCACGAATTCGGGGCGGGCGACGGCGGCGGTGTTGATCGACACCTTGTCGGCGCCGGCGAGCAACAGGCGGCGAACATCCTCGATCGACCGCACTCCGCCGCCAACGGTCAGCGGCATGAAGCATTCCTCGGCGGTGCGGCGCACGACGTCATAAAGCGTGTCGCGCCCTTCCGAGCTGGCGGTGATGTCGAGAAAGCACAATTCGTCCGCACCTTCGCGATCGTAAAAACGCGCCTGCGCCACGGGATCGCCGGCATCGACCAGATCGACAAAATTTACCCCTTTGACGACCCTTCCGTCCTTGACGTCGAGGCAAGGGATAATTCGCATTTTCAGCATGGCGGTTCCCCCGCAGCCAACCGCAATGCCGCGCGCGGATCGATGCGGCCCTCGTAAAGCGCCCGTCCACAAATCACCCCGGCAATGCCGTCGCTCTCATGGGCTTTTAGCGCCGCGATATCGGCGAGCGAGGCAACACCCCCCGACGCAATTACCGGAACCCGCAGCTGGCGGGCGAGCGAGGCCACGGCGGCGGCATCGACGCCGCCGAGCGCGCCGTCGCGGGCAATGTCGGTATGGATAATCGCAGCGGCCCCGCAATCCTCGAACCGGTGCGCCAATTCGACGACATCGATATCGGCCGTCTCGACCCAACCCTCGACTGCAACCCGGCCGGCTCGCGCATCGATCGCGACCGCAATCCTGCCGGGGTGGTCCGCCGCCGCCTCTCTGACCAGCGATGGCTCGCGCAATGCGGCGGTGCCGAGCACAACCCGGTCGATCCCGATGCTGAGCCAATGCTCGATCGCCGCCCGGTCGCGAATGCCGCCGCCGAGCTGGATGTAAAGATCAACCGCCGCGCGGATCGCCGCTACGGCGGCCCCATTTACCGAATGCCCGGCCAGAGCGCCGTTCAGGTCGACGATGTGCAGCCAATCAAAACCTGCGGCCGCAAACGCGCGCGCCTGCGCCGCCGGATCATGGTTAAAGACGGTGGCGCTCGCCATGTCGCCGCGCACCAAGCGGACGCATTTCCCATCTTTGAGGTCGATCGCCGGATAAAGGATCACGGCGCCGCGGGCCGGTCGTCGAGCAGTTTGTAGTAGTAATGTCCTGGAACAATGCGGCTGTCGACCCGGGCATAGATCGGATGCGTGCCCCAGCACCGGTAGCCGAGGCTCTCGTATAATCCGATCGCGGCCTTTTGGGTGTCGCGTAGATCGAGGTTCAAAACCGCCAGGCCCAATTCGCGGGCGAGCCGTTCGATCTCGATCACGATGCCGCGCCCAAGGCCATGCCCGCGGGCCCATGGGGCAACAAACGCGCTCGTCAGGGTTCCGGCAAAGGCCTGCGCCTCATTGTTGCGCGGCACCCGGCTTAGCTGCGCCGACCCGGCGATGATGCCGTCCAGCCGTCCGGCCACCAATCGCCGTTCCGGGACCAGCAACACACCCTTCCAATAATTTTCGAGGACTTGCCGCGGCGGAGGCTTGAGCCAGCCAAACCCACCGCCCTCGACGATGGCACTCTCGGTCGCCTCGCACAAATCGTCGAGGTCGGTGCCCGAATATTGGGTCAGCCGCTCGACGTTGAGTCGCGGCTTGGTCGGCTCCCGGTTGCTCATGGCCGCCATTGCAAAAAGTTGCCGATCAGACGCAATCCCGCTGTCTGACTCTTCTCGGGATGAAATTGCGTGCCCGCGAGATTGCCATGCCCCACGACCGCCGCAATCGGCCCGCCGTAATCGGTCAACGCGACGATGTCGCGGTCGTCATAGGCGCGGAAATGGTAGCTGTGGACAAAGTAGGCATGAGCACCAGCATCCAGCCCGGCGAGTAGCGGGTGGGTCCGCGACGGGTTGAGTTCGTTCCACCCCATGTGCGGGATCTTGAGTGCCGGGTCGGCCGGCTCGACGGCCACAACCTCACCCGCCAGCCAGCCGAGCCCGCCCGTGGTTTCGAACTCGCGACCCCGCTCGGCCATCAGCTGCATGCCCACGCAGATCCCGAGAAACGGGCGGCCGCGGGCGCGGACAGCTTCGTGCAGCGCGGTTTCGAGGCCGGGCACTGCGGCGAGACCGCGCCGGCAATCGGCAAAGGCGCCAACCCCCGGCAGAACTACCCGGTCGGCGGCAGCGACGGTATCGGGCGCGCTCGTGACCACAATCTCGGCCGAAATCTCATTTTCCGCCGCGGCGCGTTCAAAGGCTTTTGCCGCCGAACGCAGATTGCCCGAGCCGTAATCGACAATCGCCACGAGCATCAGAGGCTGCCGCCCAAAACCCCTTTGGTCGACGGCACCAGGCCGCCCCTCCGCGGGTCGATTTCGACCGCCTGGCGCAACGCCCGCGCCAAGCCTTTGAAGCAGGATTCGACGATGTGATGATTGTTCTCGCCATAAAGGTTTTCGACATGGAGGGTGACGCCCGCCGATTGGGCAAAAGCCTGGAACCACTCCTTGAACAGCTCAGTATCCATCTCGCCGATCTTCGGGCGACCGAAGACGACCTTCCAGATGAGGTAGGGACGGTTGGAGAGGTCGACGGCGCAGCGGGTGAGGGTCTCGTCCATCGGCACATAGGCGTGGCCGAAGCGGCGCACGCCCTTGAAGCCGTCGAGGGCCTGGTTGAACGCCTTGCCCAGGACGATACCGATGTCCTCCACCGAGTGATGCATGTCGATGTGAAGGTCGCCGCGGGTCTGGATCTCGAGGTCGAAACCGCCGTGACGGGCGAAGCTCTCGAGCATGTGGTCGAAGAAGCCGATGCCGGTGGAGACGGCTGATCGGCCGGTCCCGTCGAGGTCCAGGCGCACGCGAACCTGGGTCTCCTTGGTGTCGCGGGCGATATCGGCTGTACGGCTCACGCCAGGACCAGCCCCGCGCGGGCGGCGCGTTCCTTCATCGAGACCTCCGGTCTTGGGCCGAAATGGGAAATGACCTCGGCGGCGGCGAGG
>DASXMC010000262.1:0-1771 GCA_036495885.1 Allostellaceae bacterium
ACCCTGGACGGGGCGCCGTCAAAGCGCACCGGCCAGGCCGGCATCTTGTAGCGGCCGGTTGTCGGGTGCTCGACATCCTGCATGATGCCGCGCTCGGCAAGCGAGGGATCGCTCATCAGTTCGACCGTATCAAACACCGCCCCGGCCGGCACGCCGGCCTCGCCGATGATCTTCATCGCATCTTCTTTGCTGTGCTGCCGCGTCCAGGCCGCGATGATCTCGTCGACCTCGGCCGCGCGTTCGCTGCGCGCCTGATTGGTGTCGTAGCGCCGGTCGCCGACCAAATCCTCGCGGCCAATCGCCTTCAAAAGCCGGGTCCAATGTTCGGGGTTGGCGCGGCTCGTGAACACATAGACGTAATCATTGGGCCCGCCGGGCCGGCACGGGTAGAGGGCCGATGGCACGAGGCCGCCAGGCTGCGAGCGGTCGCTGCCGCCGCGCAGCTGGGCTTTGCCGCTCCCCTGGGTACGAGAGAACGGCACCCGCATGTAATGGATCATCGCATCCTGCATCGCGACCTGGAGCCGCCGGCCCTTGCCGGTGCGGTCGCGTTGCCGCAACGCGGCGAGAATACTGATCGCCATCAGCATGCCGGTGCCGGTATCGCCAAACGACGGGCCAGGCTTGACCGGCGGGCGGTCGCCGTATCCGGTCACGCTGGTCGGGCCGCCGGCGGCCTGAGCGATCATGTCGAAAGCGAGGTTTTTCTCGTAGGGACTGCCAGTTCCGAACCCCTTGACCTGGCAATAGATGATCCCTGGGTTCAGCTGTTTGACCGCGTCATAGCCGAGCCCGAGCCGCTCGATCGTGCCGGGCGCCATGTTTTCGACCGTGATGTCGGCCTTTTTTAAAAGCTCCTTGACGATTTCGAGCCCGCGCGGCGATTTCAGATCGAGTGTCACCGATTTCTTGTTGGCGTTGAACTGGTGAAAATACCAGGGATCATCGTCAGGATGGCCGGGTCGCTGCCGCCGTCCTGGATCGCCGGTCTTGGGGTTTTCGATCTTGACGACCTCGGCGCCGAGCCAGGCAAGGGCCTCGGTGCAGGACGGTCCCGCTTCGAACTGGGTGAAGTCGACCACCCTGACGCCCTGCAGACAATCGAGCTCGACACCGTCTATTTTTGCCATCGCTCGTCACTCCTCCCGAAACAGACCTGCGGATACTATACCGCGTTCGCGGCAATGCGCGAGCCGGATTGCCAGCGGCCCCCGGCTCGGCGACAGTAAAGCCGGTCGGCAGCAGGAGATTGGACATGACGACGGTCGGCAGAATTGCGGAATTCCACGCCGAATTGACCGCATGGCGACACGATATCCATGCCCATCCCGAACTCGGCTTTCAGGAGCAACAAACCTCGGATTTCGTCGCGGAAAAGCTCGCCGAATTCGGTTGCGAGGTGTTTCGCGGCGTCGGCCGGACCGGCGTCGTCGGGCGGTTGCGGGCCGGCGCTTCGCCGCGCACGATCGGGTTGCGCGCCGATATGGACGCGCTGCCGATCGAAGAAGCGACCAATCTTCCCTACCGATCGCAAAACCAGGGCCGCATGCATGCGTGCGGTCATGACGGGCACACGACGATGCTCTTGGGTGCGGCGCGCTATCTCGCCGAGAGCCGCAATTTCGACGGGACCGTGCATCTGATCTTTCAGCCCGCCGAGGAAGGGCTCGGCGGCGGAGCGGCTATGATTGCCGACGGCCTTTTTGACCGCTTTCCGTGCGATGCGGTCTTTGGCATGCACAACTGGCCGGGTCTCGCTGCCGGCAAATTC
>DASXMC010000263.1:0-1968 GCA_036495885.1 Allostellaceae bacterium
GGTCTGCGCGAAACTCCCGGCGGCATGGCGCTCGAAATCGAGGGTGCGGAGCGCCAGATCCTCGAAACCGAGGCGGTGTTGGTCGCGATCGGGCGACGGCCGTATACGCAAGGGCTGGGGCTCGATGCTCTCGGGGTTGCCTTGGATCCGCAGGAACGGGTGATTGTGGACGATGGTTTTGCCACCAACGTTCCCGGTATTTACGCGATCGGCGACGTGATCCGCGGCGCCATGCTGGCGCACAAGGCCGAGGAGGAAGGGATCGCGGTCGCCGAGCGCCTCGCTGGGCAAAAGCCGCACGTCAATTATGATGCGATCCCGGCCGTCATCTATACTTGGCCGGAAGTGGCTTCGGTCGGCAGGACCGAAGAAGAGCTGAAATCGGCGGCGATCTCGTACAATATCGGCAAGTTCCCGTTTACCGCCAACCCCCGCGCTCGCGCCAACGGCGACACCGAGGGTTTTGTCAAGATCCTAGCCGAGGCCGCGACCGATCGCGTGCTCGGCGTGCACATCATTGGGCCCGACGCCGGGACACTGATTGCCGAGGCGGTGCTTGCGATCGAATTCGGCGCCTCGGCCGAGGATATCGCGCGCACCTGCCACGCGCACCCGACCCTGAACGAGGCGGTCAAGGAAGCTGCGCTCGCGGTCGCGAAGCGCGCCGTCCACATCTGATGGTGCGAATTTGACATTTAGTAGAGCGTGGTTACATCGAGATTGCTTCGCTACGCAATGACACCATAAATTGTTGTAATTGCGAGGAGCGGAGTCGACGAAGCAATCCCGCGACAACGACCAACAGCGGCGGGAACCATCTGTCTGGTTCTGACCATTAGGACCCAGACGTGGCCCGCGGTGGCGGGTTTGTTGCCGCAAATGCCGTTTGCCGTTAAGTTGACGGCGCATCGGTGGGGCGTAGCCAAGTGGCAAGGCAGCGGATTTTGATTCCGCCATACGGAGGTTCGAATCCTCCCGCCCCAGCCAACCAGTCACGGCACACCGAGTGTCGTCGGCGCAATACTGCAAAAGCCCGCGGTTCAGCGGGTCTTTGGAATGAAAGACCGAACCGGAGACGGCGGTGCGGCACCTACAGCGCAGCGACAGGCGAGTCGTCTCTGTTGGCCATTTGACGGTTCGGAATGGGGTTTGGGTTTGGCTCAGGCAAGCCGAAGCGATTTCTTCCGGGGGGTCCACTCGATCGGCATTCAAGCTGACCAAGCACGGGATAGTTAGTCAGGTCCACGGCCGAGCTGCCGCCGCGATCGGCGCCGGAGCCAATTGCTCGGCGATGGGTGCGCCGGTCTCCGCGGGCGTTTTGGCGGTTCGCGATGAGGGTCGGCTTGGCTCAGGTGAGTCCGAGCAACCGTTTCTGAGCGGTCCACTCGATCGGCAATTCGAGCTGGCGGATCAGCCGATAGGCGGTCAGGTTGGCCGGCTGCGTTCCCGCGACGATCGCCTCAATGATTTCCGGGGCCAGGAAGGCGAGCGGCAGCAGGCTGCTTACATAACGATCGCTGATGCCTTCGCGGCTTGCCAGGTCGGCCACGGAAGCGATGCGGCCGGTAACCAGGGCATCAAAGCAGCGGCGGGCTCGCTTGATTTCCTTGAGTAGCACTGGATCAGGGTTGGTTGCCCGCGGGTCGGGTCCATCGATGACGAACCTCATCTCTACGCCGCGGCGCTTGATATGCAACGGAAACTCGCGGGTCAGGAGGCAGTCCTGTTGCTGGATCGGCGGCGCTGAGGCCGGTACGAGCGACAGGGTCATCCGCAGGCCGTTGGGGCTGAGCTCGACCCGGTCGATGATCGTCTTGAGCAAATCTCCTCGTCCGGGATCGGTCAGCAGGCTCTGCCGCAAACGCTCTGCTTGAGCCAATGCTGCGGGAATTTCGGCTAATGGCAGCCCCGCCTTCTCCAGGGCCGTTGCGATGACGCTTCTTTCCGTGAGCATCCTCGTCGACAAAC
>DASXMC010000264.1:0-3795 GCA_036495885.1 Allostellaceae bacterium
ATCAAGATCATGGCCTCGGGGGGTGTCGCCTCGCCCTACGACCCGGTGTGGAACCTGCAATACAGCGAAGAAGAGGTGCGCGCGATCGTCGAAGAGGCGCGGGCTTGGCGCACCTATGTAATGGCGCACGCCTACACGCCCGAGGCGATCCGCCGCTCGATCGATTTTGGCGTGCGCTCGATCGAGCACGGCAACCTGATCGACGAAGCGACGGCCGATCATGTCGCCGGCGCCGGCGCCTTTGTCGTGCCGACCCTGGTCACGTTTGACGCGATGCATCGGTTTGGCCGCGAATTGGGCTTTCCCGAGGTCAGCCTGGCGAAACTCGGCGATGTCCGCGAAGCCGGATTGCGCTCGCTGGATATATTGCAGTCGGCCGGGGTTAGGATCGGTTTCGGCACCGATTTGTTGGGGCCAATGCACCGCCACCAGTCGCGCGAGTTTGTGATCCGCGCCGAGGCAATGGCGCCCTTCGACATCATTCGTTCGGCGACGACGGTTAACGCCGAGCTGTTGAACCGCTCGGGCGAGATCGGGATCGTGGCACCGGGTGCGCGCGCCGACCTGATCGCGGTCGCGGGCAACCCGCTCGCCGACATCACACTGCTCGACGGCCAGGGCGAGCACGTGACCCACATCATGAAAGACGGCGTGTTCTACAAGCGGCCTACCTAGCGCCACTCGCCAACAGGATCGAGTGTCGGAAATCATTACAGAGGCTGCAAAGATTGGCGGCTCCCGGGCGTCGCCCTGCTGCGCCTTCGAGGAATCGATCCGCATCCCAGCGGGGCCACGATAAGTACAGATCTGAACGCTGATGGGCCTTCTGCAGCAATATCAATGGCGTTGCCGATGCGCCAAGATCCTGAACAAACCAACCCCGGTACCGGAAGCAACATCGCTGTGACTTCAACTAGGAGGCCCATTACCTGTGCATACGATAGTTAGCTGAAATCGTTAATTATTCTGACACGGTCGGGATTTCTTACAATCCTTCTTTTAAGAGCCATTACTTCAGCTTAAGAGCCCAACACTAAGGCTAAGCGGGCTTTAGCGCTATTCCAACGGGGTGAGCCGGGATGAACTGCAGCGTATTGAGTATCGGAATCGCCATGACTTAGTCGGCGGCCGAAACCGCCCGAGCGCCGTCGTCATTGTATGTCGGGATTCTTTACATCCGACCGCTGCTCATGCTTCGGTATTAAGCTTAACCAATTGCTTTTTAATGGGTGGCACATGTTTTGCTCGACCGTTAACTAAGAGTTGCGGTCCACGACGACGGCTGACCTGGTCGAAAAGCGGAGACAGCCAATGCCAATAAATAGCAATATCGGGTGTCGGGCAGATCGACTGAGGTTAACGCTCGCTGCTATCTCAGCCGTCGTACTGGGTGGGTGCTTTGCGCCTCCGCTGGCGCAAGCCACGCCGATTCCGTTGGGGTTCGTCTCCTGGGACGTCACCGTTCCCGGCAGCTTCGGTCAGTTCGACATCGCAAACCAGACTGGACCCAACTCGAGCCCGCCGACCTGGCCCGTCTCTACCGAGGTGCAGTTCAGCTCGTTGAGCTTGGTCGTGGACTTCTCAGATGGCAGCACCACGACATTCAGCTCATCCTATTTCACACTGAACCCCGATGGAGAATCCCTAGACGGCACGTCCATCCCGATCGGGGGCGTCAGCCCGCAGCCGACCAGCGCGACCCTGACGGGCGACCTGACGCCGACGACCATAGATGTAAACGGCACGCCGACAACGGTCGATTCGTCGTTTGATACCGCGACGATTCTTCCTTCCTTGCCACCCGATTTGGCGGATGGCGACTTTGCCATCATCAATGCTGAGACTGGCGCCCCGGGCATTCCCGAACCCGACATGACCCTGACGTTCCTGGCGGCGTCTCTCATCTTGTTGTTTTTTGGTCGCGGGGTCCGCGGCCGGAGGCGCGCCAGAACGGTTGGTTCTATCGTGCTGAAGTGCGGCGCTTATGCGCCATTGGCACATTTCTGTGGCCGGCGAGTTCCTTTGCCGCGACGACGCTTGCCCAGAGTTCCGCATCGAACCCCGGATCGGGGGTAGCGGGGGTCACGTTTCTCAACATTACGGCGACCGGATTTCCGTCCTTCACGATAAACCCAGCAAACATCATCATCCGACTCGCCCCGACCTGCACGGTCGGCGCGACGTCACCGGTTGCGGGGGAAGCCGATGCAACGGCCACCAGCATCGCTGCGATACTCGGCAGTTCCAATCGAGTCCATTTTGAGCTGCCCTTGTCGCTTCTATCTGGGGCACCCATCACCACGGGCACCTATCTCGCGCAAATCGTCGATACGACGGACGGCTTCTCCGGTGGAAACTGCTCGATCGTAAATGTTACGACCACGAACGTTGCGCTCACCTGCGTACCGTCGAGTTCGATGGCCGTTACTCTTGGCACCACGGTCAACGCGTATGTTCCCAAGGGGTATTGGGAAGGCGGCACTACCGGCGTCAGCGCTATTGAAATCGAACCCACATTGGGCGGCTCGTCCACGCCGATCAGTACCCCGAGCCCGGTCAACGCCTGCGCCGGGAACCCGGCGACCGGGCAGGTGGTGTGTACCGCGAACACTACGTCTGTCTATCTGATAAGCGGTACGACCTTGACCAACACTCTGACGAGCGGCCTCACCGGAACCGCGAGCTTCTCGGGGGGATCGTGCCAGAATTGCGGTGTGGCGATAAATGCGCTGTCGAACACCGCAGCGATTTCTGGCGGCGCCCCGGCCTCACTGGGAGGTGGTTATGGCGTGCAGATCCTCAGCCTGGCCACTAATGCCTTCCAAACCCCGTTCAAATTGCAGCAAGCTATCTCCGAAGACATCTTGATCGATGCCGGCCGCAATCTGATCCTGTCGCCGAGCGAAGGTCTCTCCACGCCACAAAATTACGTCCTCCTGTCGACCAATTCGGCGACAGGCGCCGTGACCGGTGAATTTGACCGTTCGATCTCGACCGGCGGCGACCCGGATTCGGCGGCCGAGGACTGCTCGACCGGGATCGCGTTGTCATCTGTTGAAGGAACGAACAACGTCTATCTGGCGGATTTGAGTCAAAGTATATTCACGCCCGGCAGCCCGGCGGGGAGTTGGACTTCGCCATTTACCTTGTTCAATATCACGGGTCAGAGCCTCGGTTTTTCGGCTGGGACCTCGGGGATAACGGTCGCTCCGGGATCCTCGCACCTAGCGATCGTAACTGGCGAGTTCGGCGGAAATACCTTTGCAATTCTGCAGCTGCAACCGGCATCGGGTACCGGCGGTGCTGCTCCCACTGTTGTGGATTGGGTTGTCGGACAGATGCCGAACACACCGGACGGAATCGGCTTTTCGGCGGGATTTGATCCTCATACATCACCGCCTACACCAGCCCCAATTCCGGGAAGGCGATCGGCCTCTATTCTGATTGGCCTGCGGGGACGACACCTGAGTGGGTTGGGGTGATCGACATGGCGGCCGCTCTCGCCGCCACACGGGCTCCATCGCCGAACAACCATCAGCTCGATGCGAGCGTCAACTTGATCACAAGCGGTGTCGTCAGCTACGTCGCCGTACCCTAACTAACCACCGTCGGGTGCGGGCGCCGGGTTATTGCGGGCCGGCGCGCATCGAGGCGGGCTGACCCGGCATTTTCAAACGCTGGCCGGTGTCGGTGGGACATTGGTGCCGTCGACCGGCAACACCGACAGGTCGCTGTCGAGGAAATTGCCGATGTAGATATGGCTGCTGTCGGCGCTGAAGGCGCTGGCTTGGGGCA
>DASXMC010000265.1:0-2729 GCA_036495885.1 Allostellaceae bacterium
GCTCCATGAAAAGAAGCTGTCCGGGCTGCAGGCGATGCTGCCGCTGCTCGAGTCGATCGTGCAGTCAAGCAGGCCGCTGCTGATCGTTGCCGAGGATGTCGAGGGCGAGGCATTGGCCACTCTCGTCGTCAACAAATTGCGCGGCGGGCTCAAAGTCGCGGCGGTCAAGGCCCCGGGCTTTGGCGACCGGCGCAAGGCGATGCTCGAAGACATGGCGATCCTGGCGGCCGGTCAGGTGATCAGCGAGGATCTCGGCATCAAGCTCGAAAACGTCACTCTCGACATGCTCGGCAAGGCTAAGCGGGTGCGCATCGAGAAGGAAAACACAACGATCATCGACGGCGCCGGCCAGAAGGACGACATCCAGGGACGCTGCACGCAGATCCGACAGCAGATCGAGGAGACCACTTCCGACTACGACCGCGAGAAACTACAGGAGCGCCTGGCCAAGCTGGCCGGTGGTGTCGCGGTGATCCGTGTCGGCGGCGCCACTGAAGTTGAGGTGAAGGAAAAGAAGGACCGGGTCGACGACGCTACCCACGCGACGCGAGCCGCAGTCGAGGAAGGCATCGTACCGGGCGGTGGTGTTGCGCTCCTTTATGCTGCCAAGGCCCTTGACGGGCTGACACCCGAGAACAATGACCAGAAGGTCGGCATTGATATCGTCCGGCGGGCGTTGCAATCGCCGGTTCGCCAAGTGGTGGAGAACGCCGGAGACGATGGTTCGATCGTGGTCGGGAAGCTGCTCGACACCAACGATCCCAACCGCGGCTTCGATGCGCAAACCGGCGAATATGTCGACATGGTCAAAGCCGGAATCATCGACCCGACCAAGGTCGTGCGACTGGCATTGCAGAACGCTGCCTCGGTCGCAGGCCTGCTGGTTACAACCGAAGCGATGGTGGCGGAAAAACCCGAGAAGAAGGCGGCGCCCGCGATGCCCCCGGGGGGAGGCATGGGCGAGTTCTAACCGGAACTGTCAACCAAACTTTGGGCCGACATCCGAAAAAGGTGTCGGCCTTTTCCGTCACGGGTGGTTCGAGTTATTTCACGAGACCTTACTGTGAGCCGGACCGACGCGACTAACGATCGTCGCAGACGATGCGGCACCCGGCCCGGGTGCCGCGCTTGGGCTCGGTCACCGCTGTTGCGCCAGGTAATCGAAGCGTTAATCGTTGTTAAGCTGAGCGATCACCGAAAATAAAAGGAAGGGCGAAACATGGGAGCGTTGTCCATATGGGGTGACTTCGGATTATGCGTCGCCGCGCGTGAAATATCGGACGGATTTTTACCGAGTATAAAATGGGGTCGGCGCCGAGCGCAGGTCGCGCGATCCGGGCGAGCTTGGCGACACGCGCATCAAAGTCGCTCCCACCGGGCTGCTGCTGCCAAGGGATCAGCCGCTCACACCGCTATATAGCCACCATCGACATTGTAGGCCGCCCCCGTGACAAAGCTCGCCCGCTCCGAGCACAGCCACACCACCATTTCAGCGATCTCCTCTGCCTCGCCTAGGCGCTTCATCGGGGTCCGGGCGAGGACCGTGGTGCCACGCTCCGGCGTCATCCCCGCGGTCATCGGTGTCTTGATGTAGCCGGGACAGACTGCGTTCACACGGATGCCGGTCTCGGCGTATTCGAGCGCGGCGGTCCGGGTCAGACCGATGACACCGTGCTTGGCGGCGACATAGGCCGAGGCGGCCGGCAGGCCCACCAGCCCGGCGATCGAGGCGGTGTTGACAATGGCGCCGCCGCCCTGCGCCTGCATCTGCACCAGTTCGTGGCGCAGGCACAGCCACACGCCTTTCAGATTGACCGCAATCATGCGGTCGAACGCCTCCTCCGACCATTCCGCGGTCTTCTGGCCGGCGGCATCGACCTGCCACCCGGCAATGCCGGCATTGTTGAAGGCGCAATCGAGCCGGCCGAAGGCAGCGAGCGTGTCGTCGATCATCGCCTTGACATCGGCGTCGCGGGTGACGTCACCCAGGAGGATGATCGCCTGGCCGCCCAGGTTGTTGATCTGCGCCACGGTCTCCGCTGCCGCATCGGCCGCGAGGTCAGCGATAGCGAGACGGGCGCCTTCGCGGGCGAAAGCGAGCGCGGCGGCGCGGCCGATACCGCCGCCAGCGCCGGTGATCAACGCCGATTTGCCGTCCAGCAATCCCGCCATCGCCGTCTTCCCGTGTAATTGATGCTGGGATACTAGCCTCCCTCCGACCGCGCCGCGAGCCTGCCATGAGCGACGAACTGCCGACCGCCGCGGCCGAAGCACTGTACGGCCCTGATGGGTCTTGATTGCGAGCCCGGTGCACACCTTTTATTGTGCGATCTGACGCCGAGGCCACTGGGTTCCGCCATCCCGTGTGCGATAGGTCCAATGAAGGGTGTGTGGCCGGATGGCTCAAAACTGCGGCGGAAATCCCATCTTTGGCAGGATAGGGTGTGGCGTCGAGCGCCTCGACGAGCAAGCCGAACTCGGTGTGCAGCCTAAAAAAGCATTCTTTTCGCAAGGGCAGCTTGTCGACCGCGCCGGTGGTCATCGCACACACCGGCGGCAATTTTCAATGGGTTCTATTCTTGTTCACAAAAACGACGCATTGGACAGTTCGAACTATGAGGGGCTATAGCTATGATGGGAAAACCGGGACGCCCGTGCTGGAGTCCGACTGACGCCGATCGCGAGAAGATCCAGATCATGGCGGCAATCGGCCTCCCGCAGGAAAAGAT
>DASXMC010000266.1:0-4024 GCA_036495885.1 Allostellaceae bacterium
GCCGCTCCGAGCGCCTCGGCCTCGCAGAGTTCTGGACCTCGCTCAAATGCATCCGCTGCGGCGCCTGCATGAACACCTGCCCGGTCTATCGGCGCAGCGGTGGCCTCAGCTATGGCGCTACTTATTCCGGTCCGATCGGGCTGATCATCGACCCGACCTTCAACCAGCGCAAATACAGCAATTTGCCGTTCGCTTCGACACTGAACGGCAGCTGCAGCAATGTCTGTCCGGTCAAGATCAATATCCACGAGCAGATCTATGCGTGGCGGCGGGTGCTGGTCGAGCGGCACGAGACCCCGCTGGCCAAGCGAGCCGCAATGAAGGCTGCCGGCGAATTGCTGTCGCGGCCCGCTGCCTATCGTGCCGCGATCGCCGTCGCGGATGTCGCGCTGGGCCATCTGCCACGCTTTGTCATCTACAACGGTCTCAATGCGTGGGGTCGACACCGCGAAGTGCCGCACCCGCCCAAACAAACGTTTCACAGCTGGTACGAGGCCAACCGCGGGGGAAAGCAATGAGCAGCCGCGAGGATATCCTGGCGTCGATCCGCAAAAACCTGCCGCGAGAGGATCGGCCGCTCCCCGCTGTTCTACTGTTCGACGATACCCCGCCGGCATCGCTTCTCGCTGCTTTCAAAGTCAGTGTGCAACGCATGGGCGGGGTATTTCTCGATCCGCCGACCTCAGGCGAGGTTCTGGCGCCGGTCCGCGCAAAGATCGCCGGTGCTAAAGTCGTGTGCTCGGCGGTGCCGGAGATTGCCGGCAACCGCGACATCGCCGGCATTGGCGCGCCGCAAGATCTGGCGGATGTCGATTTTGCGATCGTGCGTGCTTCCTTCGCGGTCGCCGAAACCGGCTCGGTGCTGCTGAGCGATGCCGATCTGCATGTCAATGCGGTCGCCTATCTGGTGCAGCACCTGATCGTATTGCTCGATCCTGCCGACATTGTCCTCAACCTGCACCATGCCTATCTCCGGCCCGAATTCCGCGACCGGCATTACGCCTCGTTTCACACCGGCCCGTCCGCGACCGCGGACATCGAGGGGGTCCTTATCCACGGCGCCCAAGGCGTGCGCTCGCTCTCGGTGCTGCCGATCGCGCGCTCAGCCGGCAACGCGACACACTGAAGCCGATCAGACCGAATTGATCGGTTCGTACCCTTTATTTGAGAGAGCGGCTCGATGACCGAAGTTCGCAGAGAAACCGACAGCCTGGGCGTGGTGGAGGTGCCGGCCGACAAGCTGTGGGGGGCGCAGACCCAGCGCTCGCTCGAGCATTTCAGCATTGGCCAGGATCTGATCCCGCGGGAGATGATCACCGCCTATGCAACCTTGAAGAAGGCGGCGGCCAACGCCAACCACACCGCTGGGCGGCTGGATGAATTGGCTCACCGGCTGATCGTCGAGGCCTGCGACGAGATCCTCGCCGGCCAGCATCACGACATGTTTCCGCTGCATGTGTGGATGACCGGTAGCGGCACGCAGTTCAACATGAACGTCAACGAGGTCATATCAAACCGCTGCTGCCAACTCGCGGGCACGGCACTCGGCAGCAAGACGCCGGTGCACCCCAACGACCATGTGAATATGTCGCAATCGTCGAACGACACCTTCCCCTCGGCGATGTACATTGCCGCCGCGGTGAACGTGACGGAGCGGTTGCTGCCGGCCGTCACTGCGCTGCGCGACGCGATCGCGGCAAAGGCCGAGCAATGGAAGGACATCGTCAAGATCGGCCGCACCCACATGCAGGATGCGACGCCAATCACGCTGGGGCAGGAATGGTCGGGCTATGCCGGAATGCTCAGCGACGATGTCGAGCGGATAGAGGATGCATTAAAGGGCGTTTACCGGCTGGCGCTCGGCGGCACCGCGGTCGGCACCGGCATCAATGCGGCGCCCGGCTTTGCCGAAGCGGCGGCCGCCGAAATCGCGAAGCTCACCGCGCTGCCGTTTGTCACCGCCCCGAACAAGTTCACCGTGCAGGGTGCGCATGATGCGCTGGTGCAGCTTTCCGGCACGCTGCGGACATCGGCCGTTTCGCTCTACAAGATCGCCAATGACATCCGCCTGATGTCGTGCGGCCCGCGCGCCGGCTTTGCCGAATTGGAGATCCCCGAAAACGAGCCCGGCTCCTCGATCATGCCGGGCAAGGTGAACCCGACCCAGGCCGAGGCGCTGACGATGATTGCCGTGCAGGTGATGGCCAACGATGTGGCGGTCGGCTTTGGCGGCGCCAGCGGCTATCTGGAGATGAACGTCTACAAGCCGCTGATGATCTTCAACATTACGCATTCGATCACGCTTCTCAGCGACGGGTGCACTAACTTCCGCAAGTTCTTGGTCGAGGGAACCAAGCCCAATCTGAAACAAATCAACGAGTATGTGGACCGTTCCCTGATGCTGGTGACCGCACTCTCGCCAGTCATCGGCTACGACAAAGCGTCAAAAATCGCCCACTACGCGATGGACAACGACCTGACCTTGAAGGAAGCCGCGCTGAAATTGGGCTTCGTGACCGAGGAGCTGTTCGACCGCGTCGTCGATCCGGCGAAAATGGTGAAGCCCTACGTCGCGGGAAACAACTAGCTGAAGCCGGAATGCCTATCCGAACAAGGGAGAACTCAGTGTCTGCTTCCAATACTGGCACGCGCAAACGCGGCATTGAAGTTTTGCACGACCCCAGGCTCAATAAATCCACCGGCTTCACCGAGGCCGAGCGGCAGACGCTGGGGCTGGTCGGGCTGGTTCCCGATGTGACCGAGTCGATCGACACTCAGCTCGACCGTGTCCTGCAGCAGCTCCAAGACAAGCCCACCGACCTCGAGCGATTTATTCACCTGATGAATCTGCTCGATACGAACGAGACGCTGTTCTATCGCACTTTGATGTCGGACCCGGCCCGCTTCCTCGAGATCGTGTATGATCCGACGATCGGTGAGGCCTCGCTTAAGTTCGACCACATCTTCCGCCGTCCGCATGGCATGTACCTCTCGATCACTCGCAAGGGGCACGTCAAGGAGGTATTGCGCAACTGGCCGGTCAAGGAAGTGCGCTTCATCTGCGTGACCAATGCCGGCCGCATCCTCGGCCTCGGCGATCTGGGCGCCAACGGCATGGCCATTCCGATCGGCAAACTGCAGCTTTACACCGCCGCGGCGGGTGTGCCGCCCGACGGCCTATTGCCGATGTACCTCGATTCCGGCACGAACAACGAAACCTATCTGCGCGATCCGCTCTATGTCGGCCTGCGGCAGCATCGCCCCCCGGCCGAGGAGCTCTACCCCTTCGTCGACGAGTTCGTCGACGCGGTTCAGGAGGTCTTTCCGAATTGCTGCATCCACTTCGAGGACTGGACCGGGACCGATGCGATCGCCTTGCTTGCCCGCTACCGCAACAGGGTCTCATGCTACAATGACGACATCCAGGGTACGGCGGGTGTCGTCCTCGCCGGGCTGATCAACGCTCTCAAGATTACTGGCGGCGAGCTCAAGGAGCAGCGGGTCCTCTTTCTCGGCGCCGGCTCCGCCGCGATCGGCCTTGCCGATCTGATTGTCTCGGCGATGGTGCGAGAGGGCCTGGCACCCGATGCCGCGCGGCAACGGATCCGGATGTTCGATACCCAGGGACTCGTGGTTGCGGGGCGTCCCGGCCTTGCTGCGCACAAATTGCCCTACGCGCACAAGCTGCCGCCCAGCAAACCGTTCGATCATCTCGACCCGGCGAGCGAGTGCCCGCAGATCGCCGCCGCTGTCGAGGATTTCAAGCCGACGGCACTGATCGGCGTCAGCACCGTGGGCAAACTGTTCTCGCGGGAGGTCGTCGAGGCGATGTCGCGATATAATGAACGGCCGATCATCTTTGCCCTGTCCAACCCGATCGAGAAACACGAATGCCTGCCCGAAGAGGCCTATGCCTGGTCTGGGGGCAAGGCGGTCTATGCCGGCGGCGTGCAATTCCCGGCGGTTCACCTTGCCGGACAGACGTTCCTGCCCTCTCAGGCCAACAATCTGTACATCTTTCCCG
>DASXMC010000267.1:0-3050 GCA_036495885.1 Allostellaceae bacterium
TCATTCACGCCATGCCCTATCGGGCGGGTGCCTACCGAGACCGCACATCTCTGATGCGTGAGATTCGCCGCGAGGGTGTCGATCTGTGACGCCAGAGACCGCTGAGCATCTCGACAGAGCGCGCGAACATCTGACCAAGGCGCGCAATTTACTGCACGTGATGCATTACAATGACGATGCCGGGCGCGCTGCCTATCTCGCCGGGTTTCATGCTGCGCAAGCCCTGATCTCCGAGCGCACCGGTCAGATCGCCAAGACCCATGAAGGGGTGAACAGCCAGTTTAACCTTTTGATTAGAAGCGACCAGCGCATCGACGCGGAACTGCGCCGCTTCCTGGCGAAGACCTACGATCTGAAAGCCGTGGTCGACTGTGAAGCCGGACCGAGTACCATCGTGCCGATGGACGTTCCCCCAACGCCGATGACCCGCCACCCCATGCCATGATTCGCCCAAAACGCGAAACCAAAATCGCCGGAAAACCCGCCCCAGATCCCCCGCTTCTGGCAAATTCGATTACTTCAGTGGTGTCACTTCGCCCAGTCGACTCAACCGCTTACCCGTTCTTCACAGACGACTAATCAAAACACGCCGATGATGCCAAAGGGATGCTCACTTAGATTTCACTCCTCGACACTCATCGGCCGGGGGCCGTGGGGTGACCGCCGCCTCCGAAGGTTAGGGTGCGCACTCTCGAAATAGCTGACAATGCAGATTGCACAGTAAGCTGACAACCCAAGCTGTCCTCGGTGTCATCGGTTACTGCGGCGCCTCAGGATTTATTCTACTGGACCGGGCCATGATCTCCGCCGACATTGGGAATAATTTGCTCAAAGGGCTCGGGAGAGACGCTGATCGTGCCACGGAACGGATAGTCCAGCTGTACGATCAGCGCGATGACGACGACCATCGCGGTTGTCAAACCTCCGATCACTGTGAAATGCATCCACGCGCTATCCATGCCAAGCAGCGCTGTGAACCCGACGGTCAGGAGCCCGAGGAAGAAAACGACCCACCAGACAGCATCGGGAATGTGTGCGCTGGCAGCATCGAGTCGCGACCGGCGGGCGGTGAAAAGATCGTTTAATGAGCGCAGCGATTCCTGCATGACAATGGCGTCGCCCTGTGTCTTCGGGTCCAATGACGCCAGTGTCCCGCGGAGCTGGCGCAGCGCTGGAAATCCCGCTCTGGATATGCCGCCGGCCTGCTGCTCCGGCCACTCGCGATCGAGGACCGCCTGGATGTAGCTGCGCAATTCATTCCGTACCTGATCCGCCACTCGCTTGTCACTGAAGCCCTCTGCATCGATGTAAAGGTTTTGCACGACACCCGCTTCGGTCGCTACGAGATCGGACGCTTTCGACAGATCCTCCCATGCGGCGACGCCAATGAAGGCCAGCAGAACCGCATAAACCACCGCTATGTTGGTGACGGCGAACGAAATGAATTCGTTATGCCCTCGGCGCGTTCTGGCACTGACCAGGCAGGTCATTACCAGCACGGCAATACCCGAGACCAAGATCCCGCCCAGCACGAATACGCCCGAGCTCACCCAAGGCGAGGTATTGTAGACCCAATCGAGCATATTGACCTGTCCCGGTTTGCGCTGCTCAGAAGCTGTCAATCTCTCGTGGCCTGAACCCCCGATCGATCCGTTGATCCAACGGTTGATTCTTGCCTGACATCCTTGAGCACTTGCCGGAACGGATCGGCCGATACGCTGATCTCGCCGCGGAACGGATAGTCGAGCTGAACGATCATCGAGACGACCACGACGATCGCGGTGGTCAGGCCGGCGGCCAATGCAAAATGCATCCACCGGCTGCGCATGCCCAGCAACCCCGTGAACGCGATGGTCAGCCCACCAAGGAAGATGACCACCCACCAGACCGCGTCGGGAATATGGCCGCCGACGGCATCGAGGCGAGATCTGCGGGTTTCGTAAAGCTCGTTCAGCGACCGCAGCATCTCTTGCATGACGATGCCGTCGCCCGTAGTCTTCGGCTCCAGCGACGCCAAGGTCGCCCGAACATCGCGCAACACCGGCGCTGCCGCTCTCGATAGGCCGCCGCCCTGCTGCTCCGGCCACTCGCTGTTCACAACGGCGTCGATATAGCCGCGCAATTCGTTCTGCAGCTTTTTTGTCAGCTCTTTGTCGCTGAGCCCCTGCGAATCGACGTAAAGGTCTTGCACGATGCCGGCTTCCGCCCCGGCGATGTCGGACGCCTTCGACAAACTCTCCCACGCCGCGACGGCGATGAAGGCCAGCAGCACAGTATACAGCACCGCTATGTTCGCCACCGTCATCGCGGTGACCTCGTTGTGCGCATGCCGCGATTCTGCGCCGATCAGCCACGTCATCACGACCACGACCACGCCTGCGACAACAATCCCGCACAGGATGAAGACGCCCGAGCTCAACCAGGTTGGGCTGTTGTAGATCCAATCGTCCAGCATTTCGCGCGCTCCGAGATTGCCGTTCCGCGAGGGCAGCTCATCCCGTCGATTCGCGGGTTTCGAAATCGGGCACAACGTGCTGCGCCGCCACCGGTCGCGCCAACGGCGAACCCGGACAGCTTGTCATCGTATCGCGCGATCGGGCGCAGTCGCGCCCAAACATCGTCAAAGCAGAAGAAGCTTGCCTGCAACTCGCGGTTGGCGCGATGATCTCCGCCATTGCTCACGAATCGCGGGTAGCCGGCATGATCCGCCAACAGGGCCAAAAGGCTGTCCCGCCGCCGCCGGTCTGGCCGGGCGGCAAAGTGCCGGCGCGCGCGGTGCAGCGCGCCGGGGCGGAGGCGGTGTTTGCGCCGCATGCGCGAATCTTGCGCGCCCCATCGCCGCCGGAGGCGATGGCCGAGGAATTGGTGCCGCGCCCCGGCGGCGGGTTTCAAGTCCGCTCCGCCGAGCGCCAGACGATGACCCCGCCGACCGGGACATTCAACTTTGTTCGCGTCCACGGCGACACCCCGCATAGCCGCCCGTTATTGGTCAGCGCCAGGCTCGCGCATGCGCAAATGGCCGGCGGCCGACCGGTGGTTTATGCCGGCAC
>DASXMC010000268.1:0-9361 GCA_036495885.1 Allostellaceae bacterium
TGCCGACCAGGTGGTGGCGTCTTATGAGGATGGCTGGGACCGTCTGCGGGCGATCGCGACCGCGCGCGAGCCGGGACCGCACGGCCTGCCGCGCGCCGTCAACTTCATCACCGGACCGTCGCGGACCGGCGACATCGAGCAGCAGATCGTGCTCGGTGCACACGGACCTCGGCGTCTCCATATCCTCGTCGTCGAAAATCGGCAAGGCGTAGAACATGGCCAAGGAGGCGCATAATCCCGCGCCGCACCCGACTGAACGGCGGCTGTGGGCCGAAGCGGTGCGTGATGTAACCCCGCTGCGCGGACGCGCGGCCCCGGTGTTGCCGGCCGCAGCGAACGAACCGCCACCATCGCTGGCAAACCTGGAAATTGCTTCCGATCCGGGATTGGTCGAGCGTTTTGCCGAGGCTTTTGCTGGCGTCGACCGGGCCAATTCCGAACGCTTGAAGCGCGGTCGACACCCGATCGAGGCACGGCTCGATCTGCACGGGCTGACGCAAACCGAGGCGCATCGTGCGCTCATGGATTTTGTCGAGGGCTGCTGGACCGCTGGCCAACGCTGTATCTTGGTAATTACCGGACGCGGTCTTGGCCCGGACGGGCCGGGTGTCTTGAAAAGCGCCGTGCCGCGCTGGCTTGCCGAAGCGGGGTTGCGCCGGCGCATTCTCGCAATCGCCGCGGCCCAGCCCCGTCATGGCGGTGCCGGCGCCCTATATCTGCTATTGCGCCGCGAGCGGCGCCGGCAGCCGCATCCCCCTACGCGTCAATCTTGAAATCGCGAGCCGGTCCTGCCACAACACCGGACACCTCTGGTTGTTCATATGATCGCTGATAACGCCGACCTCGCCCCGTTGATTGAACCGCTGCGATCGGCGCGGGTCCTGTGTATCGGCGACGTCATGCTTGATCATTATGTCTACGGACAGGTCGAGCGGGTTTCGCCGGAAGCACCGATACCGGTGCTGACAATCGGACGTGAAATGAAGTCGCTCGGCGGTGCCGGCAACGTGCTGCGCAATCTCGCGGCACTGGGCGCCCAAGCCTCGTTTATTTCCGTCGTCGGCAATGACGACGCCGGCCGCGAAATCAGCCGCCTGCTCGAAGCCCAGGACAGCGCCGAGGTGCACGTGCTGGTTCAGCCGGCGCGAATGACGACGGTAAAGACGCGCTACGTCGCCGCCAACCAGCAGCTGCTGCGCGCCGATCGCGAAACCGCGGCACCCCTCGACCCCTACTGCCGCGAAGATTTGCTGCGCCTCGCGCGCGAACTGGTGACCGGCCAATCGGCGGTTATCGTTTCCGATTACGCAAAGGGGGTGCTGACCGAAGGGGTGGCGCTCGAGATCATCCGCGCGGCGCGAGACGCCGGAGCCCGCGTCGTCGTCGACCCGAAAGGCGGCGATCCGATCCGCTACCGCGGCGCCGATTTGTTGAAGCCCACCCGCCGCGAGCTGGCGCGCGGCACCGGCATGCCGGTTGCGACCGAAAGCGACATCATCGCCGCCGCGCGCGCCCTGATCGAACGTTGCGGATTCGGCGGCGTCCTCGTCTCGCTCGGCCAAGAGGGGATGATGCTGATTGAGCAGCACGGCGCGGTCTATACCCAACGCGCCGAGGTCCGCGAGGTCTATGACGTCTCGGGAGCCGGCGACACGGTGGTGGCGATGCTGGGCGCTGCCCTCGGCGCCGGGATCAGCGCTGTCGACGGCGCGCGATTGGCCAACATTGCGGCCGGAATCGTTGTCGGCAAAGTCGGCACTGCGGTCGCCCATCCAAGCGAGCTTGCCGCCTGGATCGCCGGCCACGATCTGCGCAGCACCGAGAAGGTGATGCCGCGCCTGCGCGCCCTCGACCAGGTCGAACGGTGGAGGGGTCAGGGACTTCGGGTCGGTTTTACCAACGGCTGCTTCGATCTGCTCCATCCTGGGCACGTTTCATTGTTGCGGCAGGCCAAGATGGCGTGCGACCGGCTTGTCGTTGGTCTCAACAGCGCTGCGTCGGTGGCGCGGCTTACGGGTCCGACCCGGCCGGTGCAAACCGAAGTGGCGCGCGCCGCAGTATTGGCCGCGCTGGCGGCGGTCGATCTGATCGTAATCTTCGACGAAGACACCCCGCTGGAGCTGATCCGTGCGATCCGCCCACAAGTGCTGGTCAAGGGTGCCGATTACCGGCTCGAAGAGGTTGTCGGGGCCAAGATTGTCGAGGATGCGGGAGGCGAGGTTATGCTTGCGGAGGTGATGCCGGGCTTTAGCACCGGCGGCAGGGTCGCTCGATCAGCACCCTCGGCTTGACCAAGATCGCCGCGCCCGGTCATCTGCCCCCAAACCGTGCCGCTTCGGGATCGAGCGAGCGCCGCAACCGCGCTGCTGCGATCCGGGCAAAGCGCAATGTCAGCGCACGCCGCCGCGCGGCGGCGAGGCTGATGGTTTGGCCGTCGCGCAACACCGCCGCCCCAAACGCGTCCGCCACCATCAGGCCACAATCATCGGGGATCAGCGCAGTTGGAAACCCACTCGCCACGGCAAAGTACAAGCGATCGGCAAATTCGCGATAGCTCGGCCATTTCTGGTCGGCGCGGAAATCGGCGACAGAACTCTTGACCTCGACAGCAATAATCTCGCCGCGCCGCCCGAGAGCCAATACATCGGTGCGGCGTCCGTTAGCGAGCGGGAATTCGACGAGAGACGCATAGCCGAGCTGGTCCAAGGCGCGGCAAACCCCGCGCGCCAGAGCACTGGCATCAATCGGTTCTATGGTGAATATGTTGGCGGGCAGAACGGTCACGACACGCGCATCCTACTCGCTATAAGGGGAATTGTCGTGGACCAACGGCCGGTTGCAATGGGTGGAGTGTGTTGATGGCGGCGACGAAATGGCGCGGATTTCTGCGTCAGGCTTGGGACCTCACATGGCCTTATTGGAAGTCCGAAGAGAAATGGTCAGCGATCGGGCTTCTCGCCATAATCGTGGCCCTCAACCTTTTTTCCGTATGGCTAAATGTTCGGTTCAATCGATGGAACAATGATTTCTATAACGCGCTTCAGGAATATAAATGGAACGAATTTTGGTATCAGTTTGGCGTCTTTGGGGCGCTTGCCCTGGCAATGATCGTCGATGCCGTCTATGCGCTATACCTGCGCCAAATCCTGCACATTCGTTGGCGGCGCTGGCTGACCGACCGCTATTTGCACCACTGGCTCGATAATCAGAACTATTACCGCATGCAGTTGAACCAAGCGGTAACCGATAACCCCGACCAACGCATCTCAGATGATATCGACAGCTTCGCGACGATGACGATCGGCCTGTCGATCGGTCTGTTGAACGCCGTTGTTACGCTGCTTTCTTTTTTGACCATCCTGTGGGTGCTGTCGGGTGCGCTGATGATCCCGCTTGGCGGCGGGAGGACGCTCAACATTCCGGGCTATATGGTCTTTGCTGCGCTGATCTATGCGGTTGGCGGCACAATCTTGACCCGGTGGATCGGCAACCCGCTCGTGCGGCTGACCTTTGATCAGCAACGTTATGAGGCGGATTTCCGCTTTAGTTTGGTCCGGTTGCGCGAAAATGCCGAGAACGTTGCGTTCTACGGAGGCGAGGCGCGCGAATTCGACACGTTCCGGACGCGCTTCGAACGCATCATCGGGAATTGGTGGGGGATCATTCGCCGGCGCAAAAAGCTGACTTGGTTAACCACCGGGTACAGCCAGCTGGCGATCGTGTTTCCGTTCATCGTCGCAGCTCCCCGATATTTCACTCACGTCATCCATCTCGGCGGGCTGATGCAGATTGCCTCGGCCTTTGGCCAGGTGCAGGATTCATTGTCGTTCATCGTCAACTCGTACACTGAGATCGCCCAATACCAGGCGGTGGTGCAGCGGCTTTCCGGGTTCACCGGGCGTATGGACGAGATTGCGGCCGAGCGGCGCGTACCCCAGCCGATTGCGATCGAGCGCGCCGGCGACGGGGTCGAGGTCGCCGCTCTGCACCTCGATCTGCCCGATGGGCGTCCGCTCCATCGGGACATGGCGCTCAAAGTCGATCCGGGCGCCGCGCTGCTCGTCACCGGTCCCTCTGGTGTCGGCAAGAGCACCCTGTTGCGCGCGATCGCCGGTCTGTGGCCGTTTGGGCGCGGCCGGATTCGCGTCGCCGACGGCAATACCTTGTTTCTGCCGCAGCGGCCTTATCTGCCGCTCGGCACCTTGGCCGATGCGATTACCTATCCGCGCGCCGCCGTCGAGCTGTCGCGCGACGGAATTGCCGATGCGGTGCGGGCGGTCGGATTGCCGCATCTGATCGACCACCTCGACGAGGAAGGCAACTGGGCCCAGCGGCTGTCGATCGGCGAGCAGCAGCGGCTCGCCTTTGCCCGCGTTCTACTGGCGCGGCCGCAGATCGTGTTCCTCGATGAGGCCACTTCGGCGCTCGATGAAGTCGCTGAAATGTCGCTTTATCGATTGCTGCGTGAGGCATCATGGCAGCCGACGATCGTCAGCGTCGGCCATCACGGCACCCTGCGGCGCTACCACGACGAGGTCGTCGATTTGGCGCCGCGGCCGGTGTCGCAGGCCGCTGCCGGATAACCGCCGGAGGAAGCGATGAGCGAAGCCGAAGACGATCCCCTGCGCGCGGTCCGGCTCGCCAAGCTCGACGGGCTCCGGGCGCAAGGGATCAATCCGTACCCCTATGAATTCGCCCGCACCAATGAAGCCGCGGAACTCGAACAGCGCTATGCCGCGCTGGCGGCTGGCGCCGAGACCGGCGACCCGGTGCGCGTCGCCGGGCGCATCCGGGCGATGCGCAACAGCGGCATGTTCATCGATCTCCACGACGCTTCCGGCAAAATCCAGGTCTTCTGCCACCGCGACGGTCTTGATGCGCTGGCGCTCGCGGTCTTGCGGCTTCTCGATGTCGGCGATCTGATCGGCGTCGAAGGGCTGGTGCGCCGCACCCCGCGCGGTGAATTGACCATCAACGCCACCGCGATCTCGGTCCTGGCCAAGACCCTGCGCCCGTTGCCCGAGAAATATCACGGTCTCGCCGATGTCGAGCTGCGCTATCGCCAGCGCTATCTCGACCTGATCATGAACCCGCAGAGCCGCGAAACCTTGCGCCGGCGCAGCCGGATTGTCGCGGCACTGCGCGGTCATCTTCTGGCGCAGGGCTATCTCGAGGTCGAGACGCCGATGCTGCACACGCTCCCGGGCGGCGCCTCGGCCAAGCCGTTTGTCACGCACCACAACGCGCTCGACATCGACCTCTATCTGCGCATCGCGCCCGAGCTGCATCTGAAGCGGCTGATCGTCGGCGGGCTCGCCGACAAGGTGTTCGAGATCAACCGCTGTTTCCGCAACGAAGGTCTGTCGCCGCGCCACAACCCGGAATTCACCACGCTCGAACTCTACGAAGCCTATGTCGATTACCGCGCGATGATGCGATTGACCGAGGAGCTGATCACCGCCGCGGCGATCGCGGTGCTCGGCACGTCGCAGATCGGCTATGGCGGGACCGAAATCGATTTGTCGCCGCCATGGCCGCAGCGCAGCATGGCCGAACTGGTCGAGGAGGCGACCGGGATCGATTTCCTCAAGCTCGACGCAGCGGCGGCACGGGACGCGGCCAATGCGCTCGCTGCGAATACTCCCGACAAGCCACTGGGCGACGAAGCGGGCTGGGGACACGCGCTCGAACTCGCCTTCGCGCTGCGCGTCGAGGACCGGCTAATCGCTCCAACACATGTCATCGGCTTCCCGCGGGACATCTCCCCTCTGGCCAAAGCCGACCGGAACGATCTACGCCTCGCCGAGCGGTTCGAGACCTATATCTACGGTTGGGAGATCGCCAACGCCTTTTCCGAACTCACCGATCCGCAGGACCAGCGAGCCCGGTTCGAGGCTCAGATGCAGGCCCGCGCCGCGGGCGACGAGGAAGCGCAACCACTCGACGAAGATTACGTAACCGCACTCGAATACGGTCTGCCGCCCTGTGGCGGGCTCGGCATCGGCATCGACCGGCTCACGATGCTGCTGACCGACAGTCCGTCGATCCGCGATGTGATCGCGTTCCCGACCTTGCGGCCGCGGTGATTGCGGACCTCAGAGACAGCGCACCGTCCACGACGTGAACACGCTGCCGATCTCGTCTTCGGCGCGGTCGGGGGAGTTGCGGTGGACGCTCTCGTCGAGTACCCGATAGCCGTTCGGGCACACTTGTTCGGCCAAGCGCCGGTTCGGCGCATCCGAACCTCCGGGAATACCGCCCGAATCGATTTTGAAGGTGCGGTAGTCGATCTTGCTCAAACTGGGTTGAACACAGGCGCTCAGGACCAGCAGGCTCGACAGCAACAGCGAGATGCGCATTGCGGGATCGTGCAAACAATTTAGGGCAGGTAGAGATTAATTCGGTCCGGCCGGGTTAAGCTAGCCCCGGATATCGTGCCGCGAGAGGCGAATTTTCGTGGCCCGGCGGCAAGCCATGCCAACCCCCACGACGGGCCCGCTCTCTGGCGGCTTGCCGATCGCAGTGACCGCGATTATTGGAGGTTCGGCTATCCGGAGAAGCGTTTGGCTATTCTTGATTTGGACTGCCTGGAGGCCGTCCCGCTAGAGCGCGACCCTTACGATTTTGTGGTGGTCGAAAACTTCGTTCGCAACGACGCGCTCGCCGCCATCCTAGCCGATTTTCCTGCAATCCGCGGCGCCGGAAGCTATCCAGCCGCCATGCTGAAATATGGTCCGGCCTTCGCCAATCTCGTCAGCGCTCTGACCGGGCCCGAGCTTGCGTCTACAATCGGCGCCAAATTTGCGGTTGATCTCAATGACCGGCCGACGCTGTTGACGGTCCGCGGCATGGGCGACGCAAAAGACGGCTTTATCCATACCGACAGCGCAACCAAGATTATCACGCTGCTGCTTTATATGAACCCCGTGTGGGAACACGACGAGGGACGGTTGCGGCTGTTGCGCGGCTCGCGCGATCTCGACGATTACGCGCGCGAAGTAGCGCCGCTCGCCGGAACGATGCTGGCGTTCCGGCGCAGCGACCGCTCATTCCACGGGCATCACCCCTATATCGGCCCGCGCCGGACATTGCAGCTGAACTGGGTGCGCGATGCCGGCGTCGTCCGGCGCGAACTCGGCCGGCACCGCTGGTCGGCCCGGCTGAAAGGGCTGAACCCGTTCACTCCCACGGCTTGACCCCACCGCCGACGATCAGCGGCTGGCAGCCGCCCGCTCGCTAAGCGCGCTTTGCGACAACACCGCTGAGGGGTCCGCCTTCCTGGCGCGACATTCGGATTCCGGCACCACCCACCCGACCCTTTCGAGCGCGGCAACGATGTAGTCCGCGCCCAGCCGGCGATCACCTCTCGGCTCTCCGCGGTTTAAAGAACAATCCGCAGACGCTATCGACGCCGCGCCTCGGGGGTACAGCCGTATCGCGGACATACCCAGTTCGCGCCTTCCGATAGCCCTCTCTACGGCGATTTCAGCAGCCCAAAACAGTGCTTATTGCTCAATTTCGTGATCCAATTTTTGAGCAACACCATTAAGGTAACACGGAGTGTAGCTATTTCGCCACATTGCGTTGAAAAAAACACGCTGATGTGCGCCCAAGCTTGATCGAGCGCTGCGCATGAATATTATCAGGCGAGACACTAGCGATCGTTGTTTGGCTAGCTTCAAACAACCGCAGATAGAAGGGGAAGCGATGACCAGATCGCGGAGTTTTGGCAGCCTCTCAGCAATCGGCGGGTTGACCGCGGCGATCGCCGTGGTGGCCGGTTTTGCGGACGCGCGCGCCGACGAAATGGCGGATCTGCGCGCCAACCAACTGCTGCTGCAGCAACGTATCGATCAACTGGCCCAGGCCCAAGCGCAGGCGGGCGGACCGGCGACCGGCGGCGTCACCGGCGCAAACGCCTATGGCACCAACGCAGTCCCGGGCGCCGGCATGGTCGGCGGCAGCTTTCCGCGATCGTTTCTAATCCCCGGCACTGACACCTCGATCCGCGTCGGCGGTTTTGCCGATTTGACGATCGACTATTACCTGCAGAACGGCCCGCCCAACGGCACCCAGAGCACGACCGTCGGGGTTACCGGCAATCTGAACGGGGTGCCGCTCTTCACCGGCGGCAAGACAGTTCCGGGTTTTCCCAGCCCCGGCAATCTGGTGCCGGTGCAGATCGGCTCATCGCGCGGCAACGGCGTCTATCTCGAAAGCCCGCGAGAATCACGCCTCAACGTCGAAACCCGCACGCCCACCGCTTACGGCGAAGCGCGGACCTTTATCGAATTCGACTTTGCCGGCACCAATGCCTTCAGTGGCAGCGCGACAAGCGCTGGCCAGACATCGGTCTCGGACAGCCTGATCCCGCGGTTGCGCTATGCTTATGGCACGTTGGGCGGCTTCCTCGCCGGTCAGGCCAATTCGAACTTCGAAGACGCCGACGCCAACCCTGAAACCCTCGATTTCGGCGGTCCCGCCGGCGAAGCCGGTATCGTCCGTGTTCCGCAGGTCCGCTACACCTTGGCCGGGCCGTATGGTTCGGCGTTCTCGGTCTCGGCGGAAACCCCGGAAACCGACATTTTTACCCCGGCCGGCAAGATCACCTCGGATGGGAATAATCAAACCATCGCGAGCGGTTCGCTTGTGCCCAACAGCCTGTCGACGGTGAATAGCTTGCCTTGCGTCGCCAATGGCAACGTCATCGTCGGCACCACCTCTTGCACGCTGTCGAGCAACATCACCAAATCTTCGGCCCCGGATGTTACCTTCGCCTCCTATTGGTCACAGCCCTGGGGCCATGTCGATGCCCGTGCTGTCGTGCGGCCGACCCTGACGATAAACGACGGTCGATATGTCAATCAGAAATACGTCGGTTACGGCGGCGGCCTCTCCGGCGATGTTAAGCCGAATTGGTTCGGCTATGCTAAAGACGATTTCCAGTGGCAGTTCACGGTCGGCAATGGCCTCGGCCGCTACATCAATGACGGCTCCAATGCAGGGCTGGCGACCACGTACCTCGTGATGCCGACCACGGTTGCCTCGGCCGCAACCGTACTGACCAGAACCATCCCGGAGGTCGGCGCGACGGTCGGTTACCAGCATTTCTGGGTGCCCAACCTGCGCTCGACCATCGCCTACGGCATTGAGAGGGATCAGGTTCCATCGCAGCTGATCGGGCCGGTTGCCGCGGTCAACATTAACCAGCAACTGCAGACCGTGCACTTCAATCTGATTTGGAGCCCGGTCGCATTTATCGACACCGGCGTCGAATATATGTGGGGCCAGCGCCGCGCGGTCGCCAATATCAACGGCCAGGAACAAGCCCTGATCGGCAAGGTCCGCGTCAAGTTCTAAC